>JBEGTL010000015.1:0-36846 GCA_041179425.1 Pseudomonadota bacterium
GGGATCGCGGTAGCCACGATCCCCCCGCTCGCCGCCGCAATGATCGCGCGCTTTGGGTGGCGACTCTCGTACGTGTCGCTCGCCGCGCTCGTGTTGCTGCTGGGACTTCCCACGTCGCGCTGGCTGCTAGCGGACCCGGTCGCCGCGCCCGCGAACGACGTGTCTCCGCTCGCCCACCCAAACGCGCGCGTGGACCACGCTTCGCCGATCAGCGAAGGGGTCACGCTGCGCGAGGCCCTGCGCAGTCGCACGTTCTGGTGGCTCGCGTTCGGGCTGCTCTTCATCAGCACCGCCGTCGCCGCCGGCACCGTGCACCTGCCCGCGCTGCTCGCCGACCGCGGCGTCCCCCCCACGCGCGCGGCATTCATCATGAGTGTGGTCGGCGTCTCGATGATCGTCGGCCGTATCGTGGTGGGCGCGCTGATCGATCGCGCCTTTGCACCGCACGTCTCGGCACTCGTGTTCTTGGCGCCCTTGGTGGGCCACGCACTGCTGACAGGGACCGGCGCGGGGCTGAACGCGATCGTTGCCGCGGCCATGTTTGGACTCGGCCTCGGTGCCGAGCTCGACGTGTTCCCGTACATGACCTCTCGTGCGTTCGGCGTCCGGCACTTTGGTCAGATCTACGGCGCGATGCTGGTGGCGTTCACCAGCGGCCTCGCGATCGGTGCGGCGATCGTCGGCGCGCTGTACGGCAAGCACGGAAACTACGATCAAGCGCTCTGGATCGCGGGCGCTTGCGCCGTGATCTCCGCCGCTTCGATGCTGTTCTTGCGGCGCAGTGACTTTCCCTATCAGCAGAAGGCACACTGACGCCTCGTCTCTGTCTGCAGACAGTCAGCCTCGACCCCTCCCGCGCCCAACGTTTCGATATCGTGTCGTGCTCCGGCCCCCCAAGGACGTAGCTGCGCCGTGCTGCATGAGCAGCAATGACGGGCCGGGGGAGCCTCGTTGCGCGTGGCGCGTATAGCTAGCCGAGGCAGCTCAGCTATAAGTGCGAGCGCTTGCCGGCTGTCACGCCCGGCGCCTTGCAGAGGGACGCTCCTTTTCATGAACACCGATTCCGTATCCCGTCCCTGGTACCGCGTACTCTACTTGCAGGTGTTGCTGGCGGTCGCGCTCGGCATCTTCGTCGGGGCGGTGTATCCGGAGTTCGGCAAGTCGCTCAGGCCGCTCGGCGACGCGTTCATCAAGCTGGTCAAGATGATGATCGCGCCCATCATCTTTTGCACCGTGGTGCACGGCATCGCCTCCATGGGCGACGTCAAGAAGCTCGGCCGCGTCGGCGCCAAGGCACTCTTCTACTTCGAGGTCGTGTCCACGTTTGCGCTCGTCATCGGCCTCGCCGTGGTCAACCTGCTCAAGCCCGGCGTGGGTCTGACGCCTGCCGGGCAGGTCTTTCACGCCGCGGCGACGCCGCTCGACCCCAGCCACCTCGCCGAGCAAGCCCACGCCCTGAGCACCACGTCGTTCGCGCTCAACATCATCCCCAGCACCTTCTTCGGAGCGTTCGTGTCGGGCGAGCTGCTGCAGGTATTGGTGGTCTCGCTGCTGGCCGCGTTCGCCCTCGTGGCGATGGGCGATCGCGGCAAGCCCTTGCTGCACGCCATCGACCTCTCGGCCCAGTTCTTTTTCTCCATCATGAGCATCGTGGTCAAGGTCGCACCCATCGGCGCGTTCGGTGCCATGGCCTTCACGGTGGGCAGCTACGGCCTCGCCGCACTCAACAAGCTGCTGCTGCTCATGGGCGGCTTCTACCTCACGTCTGGTCTGTTCATCGTGGTGGTGCTCGGCTCGATCGCGCGGATGGCAGGCTTCTCCATCTTTCGGTTCGTGCTGTTCATCAAGCATGAGCTGTTGTTGGTGTTGGGCACCAGCTCGTCCGAGACGGCCCTGCCCGGCATGCTCGACAAGATGCAGCGCCTCGGCTGCTCCAAGTCTACCGTCGGCCTGGTCATCCCCACCGGCTACAGCTTCAACCTCGACGGCACCAACATCTACATGGCGATGGCGGCCATCTTCCTCGCGCAGGCCACCAACACGGAGCTCAGCTTCGCCAACCAGGTCAGTCTGTTGGTGGTCGCCATGCTCACGTCCAAGGGGGCCAGTGGGGTCACCGGCGCGGGCTTCGTCACGCTCGCTGCGACGCTGCAGGCCGTCCCCGGCATCCCCCTCGAGTCGTTGGCGCTGCTCGTCGGCGTCGACCGCTTCATGAGCGAGTGTCGTGCTCTCACCAACCTGGTCGGCAACGGTGTGGCGACGGTGGTGGTGAGTCGCTGGGAAAACGAGGTGAGCGCACAGACGCTGCGCGACAACTTGCGCGGCCACCGTGACCTCAGCCTGGCAGAGCCGGTGCACGAGCCCAGGGCACACGCAGCACGTCAGTGATTGCGCGCGTGCTCGATGCAGAACGTGGTCGGCTTGCCGTCGTGTTTGGCACAGGTGCAGACGCGGAAGTCCATGTCGGGCTCGTCGGCACTGCTGATCCCACAGGCCGCGCAGACCCGCGCCTGGGCCGCCGGGCTCACTTCGCGCGAGAACGTTCGTTGCTCACGCTTCTTTGACGCCTGAAACACCTTTCCGCGCAACAACGCGACCAGGTGCGTGCCGAAGAACAAGAAGTAGTTGCCAATGGCGAGCACCGGCACGAGCTTGGCAAAGCCGTCTGCCGACCCGATCTCCATGCAGATGAGCAGCGCGTCGAGCAACGCCAGCCAGCGCACCTGCACCGGCAAGATAAAAAAGATGCGGATCTCGTAGGTGGGCCACAGCGTGGCGAACGCGAGGAACAACGACATCAGCAAGAACGTGTTGGTGGCCGGCACGTCGAACACAAAGGCGCCCAGCGCCGTGAGCAGCGTGCCCACGAACCAGTACAGCTGGTATTTGAAGGCGCCCCACTGCCCCTCCAGGGCCGTCCCCATCGTGTACAGCCAGTACAGGGCAAACAGTGCCCAGATGGGCTCGAAGCTGGCCGGCAAAAACAAGTAGCTGATGAGTCGCCAATATTGACCCTGGTGGACGTAGTACGGGTCGAGCACCAACAGCTGTGCGAAGCCCGGTCGCGCCAGGCTGAGCACCAGCGCTGCGGCCTGCGCGGTGACCAGCACCAAGGTGAGGTTGTCGAACGCGTACCGGCCCCAGCGCCGCTCGAGAGAATTGAGGAACTGCTCCATCCGGCGCCGACCTTACCTCAGGCGAGGACGGCGACCAGCACCATGAGCAGCCCGGTCAGCGCGAGCGTGAAAGCAGCACTCCGCACGCCAGGGATCCCGAACGCGTAGAGCGGCACGTAGATCACGCGGCCCCCGAAGTACAGCGCGGCCCCCCACGTGGTCAGCGCGCCCTCGCGATCGGTGACGTGCGCGAGCAGCACGGCACCGATGAACAACGGCAGCGTCTCGAACAGGTTGTGCTGGGCACGGATCAGGCGACCGGTGACGGTGCCGATTGGGGGACCGGGCGTGTCGCGCGGCCCCATGTTGTACGCGGGTCCGGTCTCCCGGGTGCGCAGCGTCGCGGGCAGCAGGATCTGCACGACGGCCAGCACGAGCGTCCATGCCAGCAGCTTCATCTCGATGGTCATCGTGTTCCAATCCGCGCAGCACGCGTCCGAGCGGCAATGGCAGGGGTGCTGCGCCGAGATGTAGTTGCACGCAGCGAGCCGAGGCGCGAGGGCGGGGACGCCTCTAGCGCGCATCCAGTGGCACGTCGAGCCCGCCCGTCGACAGGTCAGACCAGCACCCTTACAGCTGTCCAAACCACTCATTGCGAGCGCATCGACGAAGCGCGCGAAACGTTTTCTTTTGTCGTCGCGTGGAGACGCATACTGTTGCCGGGACATGACTTCTCGGATTGAGCGCTCCCACTGGCGACCCGCCGAGCTCGTGCTGCAAGCCATGCAGCAGTCCCTAGATTCGTTCATCGCGAGCTTCGAGAGCCCCTACCTGCTGATGGTGTTGCTCGACGCTGCGGACTCCGAGCTGGCCGTCGGTTTGCAGACCCTGAACGACGTCGTTATCGCCGGGGCGCCCGACCCCATGGCGTTCCGGACCGTGGTCTCCGTGCTCGACGAGAGCGTGCAGTCAGCGCAGGGGGGCGCAAACGTCTCCGCGAGCGTGCACAAGCCGCAGGCGTCCGACGTCGCTGCCAGCGCGCGCTTCTCGATCCCCTCTGCCGACGCGGCGAGCGACCGGCTCGCACCCGAGCTGCGCACTCGACTCTGCTACCTGCTGCCCATCCAAAAACGCGACAAGGGATCGTTCTTGCAGCACGTCTCGGTAGGCCGCGCCCGCAACCACGACATCGTGCTGCGCCACCACAGCGTCTCCAAGTTCCACGCCTGGTTCGAGCTGGGCGAAGGCAACACGCTGATGGTGAAAGACTTCGACAGCAAGAACCGCACGTTCATCGACGGCGTGCTGATCGAGAAGCGCACCAGCGTGCGCCCTGGGCAGACAGTAAGGTTCGGCTCGGTCGAGTGCCGCGTCACGCTCCCTGCCACCCTGTGGACAGCGCTGCGCCGCTGACCGCCCGCGCGGCCTGCGACTACGCACACGCCGTTCGCGCGTCCTACCTAGCGGGTCGCTCCACCTACCGAGCGGCAACCGCGGCCGGCGACCCACCGGAGGAATTTCCATGCCCTCTGCGCGTACTCCGAACAACGTGCGCACGCCTTCGGAAGCCATTCGGCGCGATGTGGTGACCGACCCCACGCCGGGCCTGGCGTTGATCTACTCGCGCTTGCACCACCACCTGCCGTCGGCGGTTCCGCTCGTGGGTAAGGTGGTCACCTTGGGCCGCGACGGTGACAACACGCTGACCCTCCCGGAGAGCTCGGTCTCACGTCACCACGCACGCTTCGAGCGGCGTGACGACGGGCGGGTCTGGCTCGTGGACGACGGCTCGCTGAACGGCACCTTCGTCAACGGCCGGCGCGTGCGCGAACGAGAGCTCAGTGCACACGACTTGGTGCGCGTGGGCGACTCGGTCTTTCGTTTCATCGACAAAGGGGTGCACGGCTACGGCGCGTACCGCATCGACGGCTCCGTCGTGACGCTGGCGCGCCCGTTCGCACACGACATCGATCACCCCGAGCTCATTGGCGGCTACCAGCTCGACGCGCTGCTCGACCGTGTGGCCCGTGTCGCGGACAGCGCGCTCGGCGTCGTGGTGCGCGGCGAGAGCGGCACGGGCAAACACCTGCTCGCCCATGCGCTGCACCGCGCCAGTGGGCGCACGGGGCCGCTACGGGGACTCAACTGCGCAACCCTGCCCGAGGTGCAGGTCGACAGCGAGCTGTTCGGCAGCCCCGCCGACATCCCGGGCGAGGACAAAAAGCCCGGGCTCCTGCGCTCGGCGCACGGCGGCACCGTGTTCCTCGACGAAGTGGGCGACCTGCCGCTCAGCGTCCAAGACAAGCTGCTGCGTGTGCTCGAAGCAGAGGCGCTGCCCGCCGGCCGCTCGTCCTCGTCCTCGCCCGCGGGCGAGGACGCCCCCCTCGACGTTCGCCTCGTGTGCGCGACGCACCACGACCTGGGTGTGCAGGTGACCATGGGTACCTTCCGGGCGGCGCTGCTCGAGCGCCTGCGCGGGCTCGAGCTGGTGCTGCCGCCGCTGCGTGAGCGACGCGAAGACTTGTACCCACTGCTGCAACACTTCCTCGCGCTGCACGGCCATCCTCATCACGCGGTGAGCTTTCCGTTCTTGTTTGCGCTGCTGCACTACCACTGGCCGTACAACGTGAGCGAGCTCGAGAGTGCGATTCGTGTGGCCGTCACGCTGGCCGACGGGGCCGTACTCGACCTGCAACACCTCCCCGAAGGGGTGCGCGCCGCCCTCGCGCTCAGCGGAGACGCCGCATCGTCGCCGCTGGCCTCGGGCGGCGGCCCGGCCAACATGATGGTCGAGACCGCGCCGGCGGCAGCGCTCCACGCCACCGACATCTCTGCGTGTCTCCTGCCGCGGTTCCCGCGCGCGTAGTGCAGCGCTACGGCCCGGCGGCGGCGGTGCCCGCGTCAGACGCTGCACACGACGACAACAGACACTGGTAGGCATCGGGGCAGCGCGGGGCGTCCGCCTGCAGCGGCACCATCGAACCGTCAGGCCGCCACTGCACCGAGGCGCCGCGCAGCGCGAACGTCGGCTGCGCGGCGAGCACCGACGGGTCGAGATCGCCCGACGCCACCAGGTCGTTCAGCACGTCCACGCCGATGGGCCGCATGCGCAGCGACACGTGGATGTGGTCGACACGCTCTGCAGCGAGCAGCCGGTAGCGCGCGTCGAGCGTGTGCGCGGTCGCCGGCATGAGCGCCGCAGGCAACGTCAAGCTGGCGAACCCGGTCGGGTACAGAGACGACGGCGCAGCTTCCCAGAACATGTGCGTGGGTGCGCCTCGTGCGTCGTACATCCAGTCGCGAAACAGCACGAGCTGCGGATCGTAGCCAGGTGTGCCCACGGGCTTTTCTTCGAGCTCGTCGTCTTTGATGACGCCACTCTGAAAGAGCACCGCGCCCGCGGCGTCGTACGCGATCACCTCGAGCCACAGCCTGCGATCTTGCGCAGTGCCGCTCGGCTGGTGGTGGCCGGCGGAGGTCTCCACTTTGACCACCAGCTCGCCGAGCGGGCTGAGCGTGATCGCGTAGAAGCGCGCGTTGAGCCCGAGCGAACACGCCACCGCCAGACGCTGCGCCTCGCGATCGGGAAACGTGGTGAGCGCGACGTCGACGCCGGGCCACAGGTGCTCGTGCACGGTGCGCGCCGGCGTGTTCACGGAAACGACCTCGGCCGCACGCCCGGGCCGACCGGGCATGTGGCAACCGGCACAGGTGTCGAAGCCGGGCCCGGGCTTGCCAAACAGACTCTCCTGATACTCGAGGAAGGTGCGCTCGAGCTTCACGCCGTGTCCGTTGACCACGTCGTGACAGCTCCCGCACAGGCTCGCACTCTCGGCCTGGTTGCGGTCGTGAAAGGCGGAGTAAGCCGACGCGTGGGCCGTGCTCGGCACCGCGTCGCGGATGCCACCGCGCATGGTGGTGTCGTCGGCGAGCGCGATGTGGTTGTTGAACGGCTGCTCGGCGCGCGTCGCGTTGTGGCAGAAGTAGCAGGTCACTCCCTTGAGCGCGGCGGGCACGCTGGCCAGGTTGAGTCCGTCGCGGGTGGCCTGCTCGCGCACGGCCATCGGTGCGTGACAGCGCACGCAGAAGTCCCCGAGCGCGCCCTGGGTCTCGCGCTGCCCTCGTTGGTTCATCGCCACGAACACCGGGTCCTCGGCCGCGTAGGCGTGCATGCTGCTGGCCCACTCCCGGTAGTGTTTGGGATGGCAGCTCTTGCACTGAGCCGGGTCGAGCAGCTCCGCACGCGTCAGCGACGGCAGCGCTGTGCTCGCGTCGCCGTCGCGAGGCGACCCGTCGCTGCGACAGGCAAACAGCAGAGCCAGCACGGACGAGCGCAGCGCGCGCACCGCGCTCACTCCTGCACGCAGATGTGGAACACCACGTAGTCGTCGCCCGCGCTCGGGGAGCTGAGCGAGAGCTGGACCTCCCACGGCCCACGCATGTTGAAGTTGAGGCCACGCACTTCTACGCGTCCCGGCTCGACGGACGACACGAGGGTCGGCGGCACGATGCCGTCGTGTCCGTGCACCGGCATGAACGTGCGCGCCTTGGTGAGCACCACGTCGCCGATCGGCGCGCCGTCCGCACGCGTCCAGGTGAGCGTCCAGTCGTTGAGATAGCGTAGCGGCGGCGCATGCGAGGCGCCGACGAGTGCCGCGCCGAGCCGGCCCTTGTCGCCGCTTCTGCGCATGCCCAGTGCGAACGGAGCCACGGCCTCTGGACAGCCGACGAAGCTGTCGTCCTCGACGATCGGCACACCCGCGTCGGAGCCACGCGCGGAAACGGGCGCGTCGGCAGCGTCGGCGCCACACCCGGCGAGCAGACCGGCGAGCACGACAGCGCATGTCTGTGAGCGGCTCATCCAGACCTCCTCGTCGACCGCGTCCCACGCTCGTGTCGTCTACATGCGAGACCGAGCGCGAGCAGCATCATGGCCAGCGCGCCGACGTAGGGACGGCTGCCGCTTGCAGACGAGATCTGACAGTCACACCCCGACGCGTTGGCTCGCGGTTCGGCGGTAAGCGCAGCGTCGGTGAGGACCGAGCTCGCGTCGAGCGACCGGTTCGGCCCACTGTCGACGTCGGCAGAGCTCATCGTGGGGGGCGCACTGGCGTCGTCCCAGCCGGCATCGGTACGCGTCGGCGCGCTCCACGGCACGCTGCACATCGCGCCCGAGGCCTGGATGAACGGACGGGTCTGACTCCACGCGGCCTGACAGCTGGCCGCGAACGAGGTCCCCATCGCACAGCTGGCGGGACAGGTGTCCGTGAGCCGATACAGCGCACGAAAGCTGCCGCCCTCGTCGCTCGACACGCCGAGGCTGAACGGATCGGCCGGCTCGCTCGCGCACACGTAGAGCGCCTGCTGCTCGGGCCAACGCAAGCAGCGCACGCCCAAGCTGCTGCGCTTGACGAAGGCGCTGCCGTCGGAGGGGCCGACGAACAGGCCATCACTCGGGCCGCCGTACGCGACGCGGTTGCCGTCTGGCGAGAGCGCGAACCCAAACATCCCCTTGCCGGTCGCCGCCAGCATGGTGAAGCTGACGCCCTTGTCGGTGCTGAGATAGAGGCGCGCGGGCAACAGCCCGATGGTGTCGCCGCGCGCGGCAACGCGTACCCAGACCCGGTCGGGGTCGCGCGGATGAATGCCGCTGATCCACAGACTGCCCGTGCCGGCAGGAAGGTTGAGGGTCGACCGGCTCCATGTCGCTCCCGCGTCTTCGCTGCGCAAGATCACGCCCAGCCGCGGATCGTACGCATCGCTGCCGCTCACGTAGATGCGCCGCGCATCGGAGCGCGCGACCTCGATGGTCTCGGCCTCGAAGTCGGCGGGCAAGGTCGCCAGCACAACGAAGCTGCGTGCGTCGTCGCGCGTCTCGACGACCAAGTTCTCGTACACGCCAAAGCCTGCGTCATCGACCTTGCGCAGCGTCGAGGTGACCACCAGCACGCGCTTTTCATCGCTGGGATCGACCGTCAGATCGACGCCGCGAGTGGCCGCGAGCGGCGCCGGCGCGCGTACCCAGTTGCAGCCGCGATCGCTGCTGACGAGGGCACTGCCGGTGGGCGGCAGCAACACCAAGCTGCCGTCGGCGGTCATCGCAATCGGTGGGTCGGCGATCACGCCGCTGACGTCGATGGCTTGCTCGCAGACCCAGCTCCAGCTGGCACCACGGTCTTCGCTGTGGACGATGCCAAAGGTGGCGCGGGCGACCAGGCGCGTGGGGTCGCCTGCGCTGAAGACGAGATCGTTAGCGCCCGGCATGCGCCCGTTGGCGAGTGCGCTCGCGGTGAGCAGCCAGCCGCATACGATGACGAGCAGCGATGAAAGACGACCTGACATGTCTCGTGTCTACTCGGCGAAGACTCTATCGAGCGCCGAGCCGGGTGTGATCTTGAGCACGTAGAATGTGGACGGCACCATCGCAATCCAGATCTCCCGCTTGTCCGGCAGGATGCGCGCGAGGCCCGGCAAGTTGCCCGTGGGCGTGTCGAAGTATGCCACCTCCTTGGGCAACCACGGGTTACGGATGTCGTAGACGCGCAGGCCCGCGTCCCAGTTGCCACACGCCAGCACGCGCGGGTCGTCCAGGCGGTCGACGTTGCAGTAGTGTGTGCCGAGGCCAAACCCGCTGGTGCCCCCGGCAGCTTCGCCCGCGGCCTTGCAGTTCTTGGGGTCCTGCGCCTCGGTCTTGATCACGGACACCAGCTTGGGGTTTTGTTCGTCGCGGATGTCGAAGATCCGCGCGTAGCCCCACTGCGGCTTCTTGGGGTCGTCGCAGTTGCCCGAGCCGAGCTCGTCGGTGATCACGAGGAAGTCTTGACCGCCGTAGTGAATCGCCAGCGGGTACTGACTGATGTTGCCGTCTTCCCACTGCAGCTCTTTGATCAGCTTGCCCTTCGCGTCGGGCGTGCGCTTCTGCACATCGGTCAGATCCATGATCGCGAGGCTGCCCACGTTGAACGTAGTCAGGTTGGGGTACGCGAAGTAGCCGCGTGTGCCGCCCTTGCCGATGAACAAGTCGTGCGCGCTCTTGTCGAACGTCGACGAGATGACCACCGGCTTTTTGGGCAGCGCGAGATCGATCGCGAAGATGGAGGCCGTGTACATCGACGACGCGTAGTAGATGGTGCCGTCGGGCGAGAAGCTGCCCGCGTGCCCGATGCTGCCCAGCGCACCGAGCTGGGTAGAGCTCTGCAGCACGGGCGCCTTGCAGTCCGCAGAGAGGTCGTAGACCGTCAGGGTCGCGCCGTTGGACTCGTAGCCAGCCAGCAGCTTACTCTCTGGGCTGGCTTTCATGCTCTCCCAGTTGCTGCGGAACCCGATCTCGGTGAGCATGGTGGTGACGGTGGGCGTGCCCTCGGGCGACACCTGGATCACCGTGGTGCCGTCGGCACCGTTCACGTACGCGCAGTCGTCGAGCCAGGCGAGCGACAAGAAGTGAGGCGCTTCGACCTGGCCCTTGACCGTCAGGTTGCAACGAAAGTCGCCGCTCAGCGCACCGATGGTGCCGTCGGGCTTGTCGCCCTCACTGCAGGTCGCGCGCGGCGTGGTGTCGAGCCACGTCGTCCCCTCGCCGGCGAACTTGACCGGGACGATGGGCTCACTGCCAGCGTCGGCTTTTGCGCCGCCGTCTTTGGGCAGCGTCGACCCCGCATCCATGCGCTGCTGTGGACCCGCATCGATGCGTGGTGCACTCGCGTCGCGCGACGTGTTGGACGGTGCCTTGTCGTCGTCGTCGGTCGCGTCATCCGCGTCATCGTCGACTGCCGACGGCTCTTGTGAGGGCGACTTGGGGACTTTGGATCCGCAGCCCACGGCCACGAGTGCGGCCAACAAAAAGCCATAACGGAGAGGTAAGGAAAGCATCGCCGTATATAGCCATACCTGTCCGATTGCCCCGCTGGATTTCTGCGTTGCATGGTCGTTTCTCGATGCTCAGGCCACGGTGTGCGCGCGCAAAGGCAACGCTGACCCCAGCTCGATTTGCATGGTTGACCACGCGATGTGCAGAAGCGGACATCACCACGCAAAGCCGGCAGCGTTCGCACAAATCCGCGTCTCGGCCACGGGCACGTTGGTCGACGTGGTCCGGCGGGCTCTCATACTGTCGACGACGCAGCTACAAAACGTCTCTTTCTGCAGCTCCTCGAGCGACTGTGTCTTGGGCGCTTGTTCGAGCTTGCCGCGACACCCCTTGAGCGCGTCCGCCATCTGACTGACGTTGAGAAAGCTCTCGCCCGAGTAAGGTGTGCGCGTGCTCGGCGGGGTCTTCTGCGTCGTATGCCGCGCGAACTCGATGCAGCTTGGCCCCGCCTGCTCCACCGAGACCGTCGGCGTCTCGAGCACGCCCACCGCGTCCGCCAGACACACGCAGTACCAAGCCTTGACGTGCGGCTTGGTCGTCTTTTTGGGAACCTGCGTCGCCTCTGCCTCCGCGAGTCCGCTCAAGCAGCTCAGGCGCGTCTGGTTGGCGAAGCTGGTGGACTGTTCGTGCTTAACGAACAGGTTGTCGATCGGGCTGCGCTCGTCTCCCGTGACTGGCGTGGCCGAGCGCGCACCACCGGCCGGGTGGCAGCCAGAGAGCAGAACGATTGCGACAAACGAGAGTCGTCTCATGGCTGCAGCGTATCAGCTGGCGGCGTCGGCGCCGGTTGCTGCCGCCGGCCGAGCGACTTGTGAGGCGACCAGGACTTCTTGGTCACGGCACTACGGGCGATCTGGGCCGCGCGTGTACGTGCTGACGATCTGACTCTCCGTCAGCACTCCGTCGTAGACACGAAACTCGTCGTAGCTGCTGCGTGCGAAGTAGTCCTGTTTCCAGCGCACGCGACCGAGCCACGCGCGCCCATTCAGGTCGGACAGCGCGTAGTGGATGGGGCCCTCGGAGACGCGCACGCCGTTGACGTACAGCGTCTTCTGCAACCGCTTGGCGTCGTAGCTGAGCGCCAGCTGAAAGACGCGGTCGTGTCGGATCGAAAACGTCCCGCTGGTGACCGAGGCCGGTGGCGGCTCGACGCCTGCGTCGCCCGCGGGGCAGCTCGACAAGGAGACCGACAGCGCGGCGTGCTCGGCGTCGTCGTAGGTCGCATCGGGCGTGGACTCACGCTCGCCGAATCCAAACACGGGCTGCCGACAGCTGCCCTGGTGCAGCGCCAGCCACGTGACCACCGTTACGCTGTCGAGGGTAGAGAGCGTGCCCTCTGGCAAGTCGACGTAGTCGTCGACACCGTCGAGCGCGAGCAACCCAGAGCCATCGAGCTTGGCTCCGCCGAGGGCGCGCGCTCGCTTGCCCGAGACGCGGTCGACCAGCTCGGTACCACTGCCCGCGAAGTCGTAGCGCAGGATGAGCTTGACCGCGGGCGCTCCCCCGTCGTCGTGAAGATCGCGGGCGGCGACGTGCGCGTCGGCGGGCGTCGGAAGGAACAGGCTCCCTGCGTCCCGTGGCTCGGCGACCTCGCCCGACGCTGTGACCTCACCGGGTGCCACGGACGGTCGGCGGCCCGCGTCTCGTCGCGCCGCCGCAAACTCGTCGTTCTCATCGTCGTCGGGCCCGCTCGCATCGCGCGCGAACAGGTCGAGCTGCACGGGTCCACCGCAGCCAACCATGCTGCAAATTGCCAGTATTTGCGCGGCACGCCGGAGCACGGGCGGAGCTTGCCTCATTTGCCCGAGCCCGAAAAGGCCCCGCTCGCGCCGGGCCACTGGATTGGGGCCGGTCAGCGGTACGACTTACGTTCTGCCGCGTGGGGGCAACCGACGTGCCGCTTCTTGGTTCGCAGGCGAGGCCGCCCGCTTCGACGTGCGCTCTCGCAACTCCAGCTCCTTGGCAAAGTGTTCGTGGGCGATTCGGCGCAGCGCGACGATCAGCGGCTCGAACAGCACCGTGCCGACCAGCGCGCCGATCAGCGCCGACTCCGGACTCGCATCGAAGTTTGCCCTCGGGCCCGCGAGCGAAGAGACCATGCGCGCCTCGTTGGCGGCAAACTCGGCCTGGGCCAGCGGCACGATGTGGTCGAGGTATGGGTCGAGCACGTCGATGTCGAGCGCAGGCTGAAACGCGCGCAGACCCAGCAGGGCCTGGGCCAGGCTGTCGAGCGTGGCGGAGCCCTTGCGCACCGTCAGACCGCGCAGCTCGAGCTTGTGGTGGACCTGCGCGCGCACGGTCGCCAGCGCGCGTGTGGCCTGGGCCGTGCGCGGCAGGCGCGGCGTCGCCAGCGCGTCGACCGCGGCAGCGACCAGCTCGAAGGTCTTGCCCCTGCCCCGGTCGAGGGTCTGGGTGAGCTTTTTGACCTGCTCGACAGACAGCTCGGCGAGCTCGCGCAGCGAACGAATCAGCACCAGCCGGCGCAAGTGCCCCTGGTCGTAGTACGCCTTCTTTTCGGCGCGTGGATCGCCCGTGCGCAACAGGCCCTGACGCAGGTAAAACTTGATGCTCGCCGTGGAGAGGCCGGCGCGCGCGGCGAGCTCGGACACGGTGTAGCGCTCGCCTGTCTCGTCGGAGATGAGCTTCACGGGGGCAGTGCCTTGTGTCGGAGCGACGTGTGTCGAGCGAGCCGTTTGTGGCGCTCGACCAGAGCACCGAGCTCTTCGCGCGTGACGCCTAGCCGCGACGCCGTGAGCTGCGCCAGCGACGAGCGCGCCACGCCCGCGACGAATTGATACGTAGGTGCTTGCACGCTGTCGAGCTCGACCTGGAGAAATTGCAGACCGTAGCGCGCGACGCGCTCGGGCGAAAACGCGAGGCCCGCTGCAAACTGAAGGAAGTGCGTGCTGATGAAGGCCTGCGTGCCCAGCTCGCGTAGCAACCCGAGCACCATCTCGAAGATCTCTTCGCCTTCGCCGGGGTTGGTGCCCGAGCACAGCTCGTCGACCACCACGAACGCACCCAGCTTGGCGCTCTCGAAGACGCTGCGGATGCGCATCAGCTCCATGCCCAGCCTGCCCTCGCGCTGACCTGCGTGCGAGCCTTCGGAGATCGACAAAAACATGGCCTCTGCCCAGACCAGGCGCGCCTCGCTGGCGGGCACGAAGAAGCCGCCCTGCGCGAGCAGCTGCGCCAGCGCCAAGGCTTGCAGCAGGCGCGTCTTGCCACCGGAGTTGGGCCCGGTGAGGACGACCGTGTCGTCGTGCCGCGGAGCGCGGAGCGTGCACGGCGTGGGCCCGCCGTTCGTCTCGAGCAGGAGCGGATTGAACAGCGCGACGAGCTCGCGCGGCGCACCCGCCCCACCCGTCCCCGGCACGCTGAACAGTGCGTCGCGACCGGCATGCTCGCGAGCGTGCTCGACGAGCAGCACGCGCTGTGGACGGTTTTTTGCCCGCAGCACGGCGACACCTGTGAGCTTTCGCGCATCGCGGAAAACGTGGACAGCTACGCGGCGCTGCAGACGGAACAGTCCATCTTGTTTGCCTACGCCGGCCCCGCCGAGACGCCGCAGATCTACACGCGCAGCGTCGACCTGCGCGGCGTGCCGACCAGCGCGGCGCACACTCCGTCGACCTGCTGGCTGCCGCGCGGCGGGATGTGTGGCGCCCCCACGCTGGCTCGGCTCGGCCGACGCGTCGTGCTGGCAGCGCGAGACGGCACCGACTTGGCAGCCGTCGAGTCGCCCGACCTCGGCCACAGCTGGCAGCCACTCCACGGAGCGGAGCCCCACGTGCCACGCGAGCTCGTCGCGCAGACGAGGATCACGCCTCCCCAGTAGCGGACAGTCCCAAGCTGGCGCTAGCCGCGCAAAGAGGTCGCAAACAACCAACTTTGCTATAGTCGTCGAGGGACGCCGCTGGGTGGAGGCGGCAAGACCTGCGAGGATGTGTGCGGACTATCGCGTTCCAGCGCGGCATAGCGCCGGGAGCACCTTACGTAGTGCTCCTACACAGCGCCCTCCAGCCGAGCGCCGCCGAGTGGAGCGCCTACGTCCAGGCGGTGGAAGGCACATTGCCGGCTACCAAAGGCACGTTGCACGTCTTCGTCGCCACCGACGGAGGTGCGCCCAACGCGGCGCAGCGCAAGCAGCTGGCCGAGGCGTTCGACAAGAGCCCGAGGCCCGCTCTCACGCACGTGTTCTCCACCAGCGCGTTCGTGCGCGGCGTGGTGACCGCCTTCAGCTGGATGACGCGCTCGCACGCCGTGGCACATGCGCCGCGCGACTTCGTCTCCACGTGTGTCGAGTGCGAGCTCCAGCCGGACGCGGTGCTCGGCGACTTACTCGCGCTGCAGCGCACGTTTGGCGATGTGCTCGTGCTGCGTCAGATCCAGCAGTCTGTAGGGCGACGCGCGTCGCTCCCGCGGCGCGTCTGAGGTCCGCTCCTAGTCGGCGTCACGCGCCGTCGAGCGCGACCTCGGCGCGTCACTTCTCGAGCTTGGCGATGCGGACGGCGCAGGCCTTGTAAGACGGCTGGCGCGAGTACGGATCGAAGGCCGCGAACGTGAGCCGGTTCATCACGTCGTAGTGCATGGGCATGAACACTTCACCCGCCTTGACCGCGTGCGTGACGAAGGCGCGCGCCTGCACCTTGGCGCGCTGCGAGGCGACCATGACCAGCTCGTCGGGCTCGACACCCAGCTGCTTGGCATCGCTGGGCGCGATCTCCACGTAGAGCTCGGAGGGCGCGAGCCGACGCAGCACGTCCGAACGCTTGGTGCGCGTCTGCGTGTGCCACTGGCTGGAGCTGCCGCGACCAGTCAGCAACAACAATGGGTAGGCCTTGCTGGGCGCCTCGGGAATCGGGCGCGGCTCCTGGAACAAAAAGCGCGCGCGCTGATCGGGCGTGAAGTACAGACCGTCCGAGAACAGCCGACGCTGGTGGTCGGTGAGCTCGGTCCCCGCTGGCAACGGCCATTGGATGCCGCCCGCGCGGTCGAGCGTCGCGTAGTCTCCGATGCCGGTGATGTCGCACGGGCGACCCGCACTGAGGCGCTTGAGGATCTGAAACACCGCCTCGGGACTGGTCCACTCGGTGAACATACTGCCGCAGCCCCAGGCCTCGGCGACCAAGCGGATGATGTGAAAGTCTGCGAGCGCCTCGCCCGGCGCGCGTGCGACGCGCTTGATGACGCCGACTCTGCGCTCCGAGTTGATGAACGTGCCTTCTTTCTCGCCCCAGCCTGCGGCAGGCAGCACGATGTCCGCCAGCACTGCCGTCTCGGTGTCGACGTACATGTCTTGCACGACGAGGACGTCGAGTCGTTTGAGCGCGTCGGTGAGGTGCGTCTGGTTGATCCAGGAGTGGGCCGGATTGGTGGCCACGACCCACAGCGCCTTGATCTTGTTGGAGAGGATGCCCTCGATGATCTGGTCGTAGGCGAGGCTCGGCTGGGTCGGGATCTTGTCGACGTCGATGCCCAGCACCGAGGCGACCTCCGCTCGATCGTTTGCGTCCGTGAAGCTGCGACCCCCAAACAAGTTGGTGGTGTTGCTGAACAGACGCGAGCCCATGGCGTTGCATTGGCCCGTCACCGAGTTGGCGCCCGTGCCGGGGCGTCCGATGTTGTTGGTCATCAGCGCGAGCGCGATGATGGCCTGTGCGGTGCGTGTGCCTTCGTGGCTCTGGTTCACGCCCATGGTCCACCAGAAGCTGACGCGCTTGCCCTGATGGATGAGCTCGGCCAGCTCTGCAATGCGCGCTGCCGGGATGCCCGACTCGGCCTCTGCGCGCGCCAGCGTGAAGTCTTTGACGCTCTCTTCGAAGGCCGGAAAGCCGCTCGTGTGTGCGCGGACGAATTCTCGGTCGACCCAGCCTTTGGCGATCAGCTCCTGCGCCACCGCGTACAACAAAGTCAGGTCGCTCTTGGCGCGGATGCCGTAGTGGTGCTGCGCCGCCATCGCGGTCTCGGTGCGCCGCGGGTCGATCACCACGATCTGAGGGTTGTGTTTGTTGCGACACACGCGCTCCCACATGATGGGGTGCGCGATGCACAGGTTACTGCCCACCAGCACGATCACGTCCGACTGCTCGAAGTCGTCGTACGTGAACGGTGGCGCGTCGAAACCGAACGCCTCTTTGTAGGCGGTGGCGGCGGTGGCCATGCACTGGCGTGTGTTGCCGTCGCCATGGATCATGCCCATGCCGAACTTGCCGAGGGCGCCTAGGAACGCGAGCTCTTCGCTGGCCATCTGTCCGGTGCCCAGCCACGCCACGGCCGCGTTGCCGTACTTTTGTTGGACGGTGCGGAAGCGATCGACCATCTCGAAGACGGCTTCTTCCCAGCTGACCGGCGTGAGCTTGCCGTCGCGCTTGACCATCGGCTTGACGGCGCGGCCTGGTCCGCGCAGCGGCGCCAGCGCCTCCCAGCCCTTGGGGCAGGCCATCCCGATGTTCACGGGGTGATCGGTCGCGGGCTTGAGCCCCACGGCCTCGCCGTCCTTGAGCAACACCTCCAGGCCGCAGCCCGTGGAACAGAAGCCGCACACCATGGTGGTGGTGGACTCGGGCTTGAGCTTGGTGGGCACGCGACCGAGGCCAAACTTGGCGGGCTCGAGCAGGAGCTCGCGTGTCAGCGGCCCCTCGCGCTTCACCAACAGGTCCATGCCGGCGCGCTTCACCTTGTCGAGGATGTTCACCGCAGACCTCCAGGCATGCGCGAGGCAGGCGCCGCGCGAAAGAACAGGTATCGTTCGAAGAGCTCGCCCGCGAGTAGCGTGCCGAGGATGGCCAGCGTGGCGCCCGTGGAGAGTGTCGCGGGCAACACCTTGTAAATCAGCGCGAGCGGCAGCACCAGACCGCCCACGACGAGCAAGACGAAGCGCGCCTCGGTGATGCGCAACAGCTCCCCGCGCATGATCACCGCCATCCGTTTGAGCGCGGTGGAGCGGCGGTCGCTGGCGTGGCTGAGCGTCTGCACCTCGAACGCCAGCTTGAGCACCGTCGCGGCGACGATTACCTGCTGCAGCAGCGAGGGTTGTCCGGCCACCTCGGCGCTGGCGCCCCAGGTGGACACCGTCAGCACCGACGCGCAGCCGAGCAACAACGTGGTGCTGAAGAACTTGACCCCCGTCTGCGCGAACGACCACTGCTCGCGCCGCGTCACCACGTAGACCATCACCGAGCAGAACACGCCGAGCAGACCCGACACCACCGCGCCGAGGCGCATGGCCGGAGCCAGCGAGATCGCGAACTCGCGGCCCGGAAAGTCCGGCAAGAGAGGCGCCGCGATCAGCGCGCCGTAGCCGATGGCCAGCTGCGCAAACAGCCCGAACACCAGCGCCTCGCGGCTGAGCCACGAGGTGCGCAGGCCGAGCACCGCGCGGTACGCGAGCAGCGGTCGGCCGAGGTGGAACACGCTGGCACCGAGCGCGACGAGCGCGAGCGCGCAGGCGTAGAGTGTCTGCGTCAGCAGGCTGCCGACGGGCGCGGCGTGCAGCTTGTCGGCCGCGAACGCGACCGCGAAGGCACCCACCGAGAGCTGCGTGAGCGTGAGCATGATGACCAGCGGCGGATGCGAGTGCTCCGGACGCGTGTGGTAGAAGTCCGCCGGCCGCAGGTTGTGGGGCAGGCCCTTGGCGGTCTTGTACTGCGTCGTGGGCAGCGTGTGCTCGGGGTCGGGCGCACCCGGAACGAACATGCCGACGTCGCTCGAGGCGACGATGCTCTCGTGGTCGACGATACGGATGGCGATCGCGCCGTTGGGGCACGCCTGCACGCAGGCCGGAGCCTCGCCGTGCGAGAGGCGGTCGCTGCACATGTCGCACTTGCGGACGATGCCGCGCTCCGCGTTGTACTTGGGCGCGTCGTACGGGCACATCAGCGTGCAGTACTGGCAACCAAAGCACTGATCGTCGAGGTGCTTGACGATGCCGGTGACCGGGTCCTTTTCGTAGGCCTTGGTGGGGCAGCCCTGCATGCACGCGGGCTCTACGCAGTGGTGACAAGACGTGGTGACCGTCTGTTGCACCGGTGCCTTGGCGGTGCCGCCGTGCACGAGGCCCACGGTGCGCCACAGCTCGTCGGTGTCGAGACCGTTGAGGTTGTGACACGCCACCACGCAGGCCTTACAACCCGTGCACGCGTCGAGGTCGACCTCGAACGCGTACTGCTCGCCCGGCTTGGGCTTGTCGAACGGGATGAGGTCTCGATAAAAGCTCTCGTGCAGCGGCGCGTCAGGCGACTCGTGCAGCTTGGAAAACCGGTCGACCGCCGTCAGACTGCGCTGCTGCTCGAGCAGCGCCTTCACGGGCAACAACGGTAGGCGACGTTTGGCGGCTTTCTCTTCAGGCCCGACTGCAGACAGACCCGTGGTGACGCTTGGCGCGCTCATGACCCGCTCTCAGACTGCTGCGTTGGATTGTTCGGAGTGCGTCGAGGTCTGGGCCGCGCGCTCGCGACCCTTGATGCGGCCTACGGCCACGAACAGCACGAGCAGGCTGGACAACGTCACCAGCGCCACCAACCAGAAGCAGCTCTCGGGGCGCCCCGTGAGGTCTTCGAGGTAGCCGAAGCCGAGCGGCAGCACGAAGCCACCGAGACCGCCGAGCGTGCCGACGATGCCGCCCACGGAGCCGACGTCGCGCGGGTAGTAGCTGGGGACGTACTTGTAGACGGACGCCTTGCCGATGCCCATGCCGATGCCGAGCAGCTCGACCAGCGCAAAGAAGCCGTACAAGCCGACCTGCTCCGGGCGCAGCACCGCGAGCAACAGACCTACCAACGTCATCGCCACGAACACCACGAAGGTGACGACGCGTGCGCCGTAGCGGTCGGACAGCCAGCCACCCACCGGGCGCAGCAGGCTCGCGGGGAAGATGAAGAGCGCCGTCAGCACGGCGGCCTGGCCGAGCGCGAGCTTGTAGACGGTGGTGTAGTAGTTGGGCAGCCAGACCGAGAGCGCGACGTACGCGCCGAACACCACCACGTAGTACAGGCCGAAGCGCCACACGCGGGCCTCGGCGAGCGGCTTGACCATGCTCGACAGCGTGCGACCCGCGCCGGGCTTGCGATCGGGTGTGGGGGCCGCGGTCCAAAGCACGACCGCCATGATGAGGAGCAGCAACGTGTAGAGCATGGGCACGAAGCGCCAGCCGCCGGGGATGACGCCGCCAAACAGACCGGCAGCCGGCATCAGTGCGATGAGGCCGGGGCCGATCAGCTTGGTCACCGACGCACCCACGTTGCCGGCGCCAAACGTGCCGAGTGCCACGCCTTGCCGTTCGGCCGAGAACCACGCCGAGTTCCACGCGACGCCGCTGGAGAAGGAGTTGCCCGCGATGCCGAAGAACAGCGCGTACACCAGCAGCTGGGTGTAGCTGTGCGCGTAGCTCATGAGGAGACAGGGCACGGCCGTGAACACGGTGATGGTGGTCATCGCGACCCGACCCCCGACCCGATCGGCCCACAGCCCGAACGGCAAGCGCCACAGCGAGCCGCTCAAGATCGCGACCGCAGTGAGCCAGGAGAACTGGATCTTGGTGAGCGCGAACTCGGCCTTGATGGGCACACCCAGCACGCCGAGCATGAGCCACACCGCAAACAACAAGGTGAAGGCAACGGTGGACCAGGTCAGCACCCGCACAGAGGCGGCGCCGTCTTTGGAGGTCGTGTCGGGGGTTTGCATGGTCGAGCTCGCTCGCTTCATTGCGAAACAGGGTTGGAGAAACACGGCAGGGCCGCGTGCAACGTCACCCGTTCCATGAGCAAATCGCGGGCCGAGACCGAACTCGAAAAATGGCGGGCTTTTTGAGGTTTCGAAGCGCGCTCGTTTCTACAAAAATGTCGTCCACGACAATGATGAAAGCCCGCTTTTCGCGTGTGTTTCGGCCAATGTTCCGGCGTCGTCGCGCGCTCGTGAGAGCCGCCGCCAGCGCGGAAAATAGTCGGACACGCAAACGAAACAGAGCGTGTGGTCAATGTCCTCGCAGCGGCTCCTCTTTGAGCACCAGCCAGCGGCCGCCGCAGTGCTTGCAGCCGTGGAGCGAACGATCGGAGAGCACCGCACGAATGGTCTGCACCTCTCGACTCGAGAGGTCGGCCCGACAGTGCGGGCAACGTTTGTCGCGCGGCACCACCGGATAGAACTCGTGGAACGGCGGCAGCTGAAAGATGGCCCCGAGCTCGACCAACATCTCCGAGGTCCACGGCGGGCGGGGCATGCCGGAGAGGCGCCGCGACTGGAGCTCGTAGCCGTGCTTGAAGCGCGCGAGCAGCGCGAGATGATCGCGCATGTTGCGCTTCTCGAACTCGCGTTCGAGGTCGGCGATCAGCGAGGCCCAGCGGAAGTCGTCAGACACTGCACATCAGTACAGGCTCAGATGGCAAGACGCCAGCGCCTTCTGGCGCGCTCGCCCCTGTGCGTGAGCTAGCCAACGCAACGCGAGCCGGCTGACCGCAGGCGGGCCTGCCCACGGTTAGCTAGGGGAGCGCGCTGCGTTCGGGGTGATGGCCCGAGCGCCGGAACAAAAAATCACGCACGTCGATGCGCCTGTCGACCCGCCTCGGCATCAGCAGAGAGAACGCGTGCGTTCACGTAGTCCGCCCGTACAAGGAGTGACGATGCCAACCCAAAGAGCCCGTTCCCGGACCTGTGCACAGCGACTCGTCCGGTGCCCGTCGCGCGCCGCGTGCGTGGCGCCATGACCAAGGTCGGCGAGCTGCTCTGCCGGGCGTCGGTGCTGGCCTGGCTGTGGGGTGCGCCACACGCCTCCACGGCGATCGCGCAAGACGTCGCGCCGGAGACGTTGCTGCAGTCCAATGCGCTCTTTGCCCAGGGCAAACGAGAGCTCGAAGCGGGCGCCACGGTGGCCGCGTGCGTGTCGTTCTCGGAGAGCTATCGGCTCGTGCCTCGCGGCGGCACCTTGCTCAACCTCGGGCTGTGTCACGAGCAAGCGGGCCACCTGAGCGAGGCGTGGCGTACGCTGCGGCTCGCGCTGTCGACTGCGGCCGCCGAAGGCCGTAGCGATCGTATCCCGCTGGCCAGCGAACACATCGCGGCGGTCGAGAGCAAGCTGTCGTGGGTCTCCCTCTCGCTGCCGCACGACGTCGACCCGTCGCTGGTCGCGGTGCGCCTCGACGGCGCGCCGATCGCGCACGGCGAGTGGGGCGCCGTTCCGCTCGAGGTCGGCGAGCACGTCCTCACGGCCGAGGCGCTCGGCTTCGAGAGCTGGTCACAAAAGGTCGTCATCTCCGCGCCGCAGCTGCGACTGCACGTGGGGGTCGGACCGCTGACTTCGCGGCACGGCGACACGCCCACCACCACGCTGACCGCGACCCCGTCGCCGGTGCCGCCGGCTGCCGCACCGCCGCCCGGCCAGCCGGTGCCCTACGCCACACCGTATGGGCCGTACAGCTTCCCCGCCTACCCGCAGCGCACCAGGCGGACCCTCGACCCCGTCTTGCTCGCCGAGCAGCGCGCGGCACGAGAGACCTGGTTTACCGAGCTCGCGATCGGCGTGACCGGCTCGGCCGACAACGACGAGTTCCTCAAGACCCTCAAGGCATTCGGGTACCAGAGCACCGAGTCGCGCGCGGGCACCATCGACGGCACGCTCGGCGTGATGTTCACGCGTAACCTCGGGTTGGCCGCACACTACACCAGACTCGGCTGGGACCAGTACGAGACACCAGACCAGAAGGAGACCTTCTCCTTTAGCACGCAGGCGCTCTTGTTCGGTGTCCGCCTGCGCCAGCCGCTGCTCAGCCACTGGCTGGTGGTGTTCGCCGAGCTCGACGCAGGCGTCAGCTTCACCAACAGCACACTCCGTTATCAGGTCGCCATGGCAGGCGTACCCACGGGCTTCGTCGACCGCCACGACGACGAGCGCGATCGTTCGCTCATCATCCGGGGCCTGGTGGGGCTGAACATCGGCTTCACACGACACTTCGGCGTGTATCTCGCGGCTGGCTACACCCACGCGCCCACGCTCCACAACTCCATCGACGAGGTGCATCAGTCGGGTGGCGGCACGTTCTTGACAGGTCTGCGGGTTCACGGCGTGAAGGGTTGGTGGTGACCATGAGTCGAACAATCGTGCTGTTCCTGCTCCTGTCGTGCTGCGCGCTCACGGGCTGCGCCGACGCTGGTGGTTTTGTCGACGAGGAGCTCGTCGACAGCACGTGCGCCGAGGCCCTCTGCGGCTGGGAGACCCGTGCGGGCGCCCTGGTACCCAGCGCGAGCTGGCACGAACATCAACGCGCGATCGAGCTGGCCGACGTGCCCACGCGCATCACCCGCAAGATCTCCGGCACGCCCAACGTGCCGTGTCTGACGCTCAACTTTTTGGCCGAGATCGAGTCGGACGCGCAGCTCGAGGTGCAGCTCGACTACAACGACGATGGCAGCATCGACTCCCGCAGCTTCGTGCCGGCACTGCGCTGGCGCAAGACCAGCGTGCCGCTGCGCACGCCGAGCGAGTACCGCAGCTTGCGCATCACGCTCGAACGACAAGGTGCGGGCGCGGTTCGCATCGCCACCCTGCGGCTCACCTCCGACCGCACCGCGTGCGTCGAAAAGCCGCCCACTGCGCTGTCGGACGGCGCACTGTGCAGCATCGATCAGACCTGTGCCTCCGGGCGCTGCGTGCTCGGTCACTGCGCGCGCTGCGGCGCAGAGGGCTGCGAAGAGGGCGAGCTCTGCCGCGCCAGCGACGAGTGTCGCGACGGAGCGTGCGCAGCGGGCATTTGTAGGGCGTGCGCCAAGCGCGGAGACTGTGCAGCGGGCCTCAGCTGCAGTGTCCCCGGACAATGTGCAGGCCGCAGCTGTAACCAGGCCGCGCTGCCCAGCACCACCGCATTTCCCGGCGAAGAAGGCACGTGCGGCAGCTGCGCGACCGACGCCGAGTGCCCCGGCGCATTCTGCGTACTCGGCCGCTGCGCGGGCTGCCGCACCATCGAAGACTGCGCGAGCGGCCAGGTGTGCGCCTACGATGACACGCTCGAGGCTTCGCACCGCGCGTGCAGGAGCCCATTCACCTCCATCGTGCCCCGCGGCGGCCTGTGCGAGGTCGATGCCGACTGCGTCACGGGACTTCGCTGCGGAGCCGCGCACGGTCGCGCCAAACGTTGCGGCATCAGCTGCGCCGTCGACGGTGACTGCGGGGCCAACGGCGTGTGTGCCTCGACCGGCGCGACACGCTCGGTCGTGCCTCCGGCGCGCGTGGCCTTACTGTCTGGCTGGCAGACGCCGAGCGAGCGCATCACCACTTGTTACCAGCGCGTGGCGTCTAGTCTGACTGGGATCGTGGGCCCGGCAGCGCTCGCGTGCGAGGTCCAGGATCAGTGCATCACCGGCACGGCCTGCTGCAACGGCACGTGCGAGATCGGCCGCACATTCGACCCTGACCTCGAGGACTGCAAGCCCTTGAAGCTGGACGGTCTGTTCGGCTGAGCGCGGCTCAGGTGAGGTGACGCAGCACCGAGACATCGAGCTGACTGTGCACGAGCCGGAGCAGACTGTCGCAGGTGTCAGGGGCTGCTCCCGTGCGCGCGGCAAGCTCGGTGCGGATGGCCGCGAGCAGCTCGCTGCGCGCCTTGGCCAGCCAGCGCACCACGGTCGCGCGGCTGACCGAGTACACACCGGCCAGCTGCTCGAGCGTGAGCCGATCGCCGAGCTGCAGGCGCAGCAACACACGCTCGCGATCGCCGAGGGTCTGCAGCGCGTGCACGATCGCCTGCTCGGCCTCGACGCGATACCGATCGCGCAGGTAACGCAGCTCTGGGTCGCCCGCGATCAAATCGGCCGCGTTGCCCTCGCCAGAAGCCTCCGAAGCGGGCTGCTCACGTCGCCTGTTTTCGCTGCGGCGCGCCATCGCGAGCTGGGTCGACGTGGCGATGGCCACCCAGCTGCGCAGCGGACCCGCGCCGCGGTAGCCGGCCAGCTGCGCGGGCGACTCGGCACTGCCCAGCAGCAGGCGTTCGCGCACGGTCTGGGCCACGTCGTCGGCCTCCGCCGGTGCCGCACCGCGATGGCGCAGCACGCGTGTGATGAGCTCGCCGTACAGCTGCTCGAACGCCGCGAGCGCGGCCGGCAGGCGCTCTAGGCAGCCGAGGGCGAGCAGCCGGTCGCCCGCGTGCTGCGCGGGCGAGAGACCCTTGTCGTCGCAGCGCGCGGCGGCGTGCTGCACCAGCGCCTCGTCGCTCAGCTCCACGAAGGCGGGCCAGCTGGTGCGCGCCGCGGCGACGTACGCGTGGAGGTCAACCGCGCTCGGAGAGGGCACCGTCGGTGCGGCGGCGCGCACGAACAGGGAAACCAGCGCGTCCAACTCGGTCATCGCCATCCAATGTGCCTTGCTGACAAACTCACCACAAGGCGTTCTGCCGCGCGCGGCTCCGTACGGCATACTTCGCCGACATGGTCGATGTCGAAGGAGACTGCCTCGAGGAAGGCACGGTGATCCAGCTCGCACAGGGAGCCCTCGGCGCCTCTGCGCTGGCTCGGGCCGAGAGCCACCTCGTGCACTGCGAGGCGTGCCGCCAGCTGGTGGTGTCGGCCATTCGCACGGCCGACCTGGCGCTCCGCGAGGGCGCCACCGCCGCCTTCGAGCCGCCTGCGGACAGCGTCCCCATGTCGCCCTACGGCGCCGAAGAGGTAGAGGTCCCGTTGCCGGGCACCATCCTGGTCGACAAGTACAAGGTCGAGCGGGTGCTCGGCCGCGGAGGCATGGGCGTGGTGCTGGCCGCCACCCACGTGGTGCTTCGTTACCGGGTGGCCATCAAGGTGCTGCGCCGCGCGGGCCAGGCCGAGATCGCGCGCTTCTTGCGCGAGGCACGCGTGTCTGCACAGCTGCGCAATCGGCACATCGTGCGCGTGCACGACTTTGGCCAGCTGCCCAGCGGCGCCCCCTTCCTCGTGATGGAGTACCTCGAGGGCAAAGACCTCGCGCAGTGTATCGAGCTCGCGCCGTTGCCCGTGCGCTCTGTCGTCGAGTACGTCTCGCAGGCCTGCGACGCTCTTTCGCAGGTGCACGCCCTCGGCATCGTGCACCGCGACCTCAAGCCCGCCAACCTGTTCCTCACCGAAGATCAGGGCCAGCTGCTGATCAAGGTGCTCGACTTCGGCATCTTCAAGACCCTCGCAGGCGCGGCGCTCAGCGTCGGTGAAGCGAGTACGCAGCTCACGGGCGCGCACGCGTTGATTGGCTCGCCCGTGTACATGTCGCCCGAGCAGCTGTTCGCGCGCGAAGTCGACGCGCGCAGCGACATCTGGTCACTCGGCGTGATCTTGTACGAGCTCCTCACGCGGGAGCTGCCCTTCGGCAACCACAACCTGTCGGCGCTCGCCGTGGCAGTCGCCACGGCCGAGCCCACACCGCTCGTTCGGTTCACGCCGGGCATTCCGCGCGCGCTCGAGAACATCGTGCTGCGCTGCCTGCGCAAAGAGCCCGGCGAGCGCTATCGCGACGCTTCTGAGCTGTTGGCCGCGCTCGCGCCGCTCCGCTCCGCTGTCGACCTCGGCGCGAGCGACGTCGCACCTGCCAAGAGCCGACGGCGGTGGGTCGTCCTCGGCGGCCTCGGCGCGGCCACGGCGGGCCTCGCGATCTGGGCGAGCGCGAGCCTCCACCCGGCAACGCCAGCGAGCGTGCGCACGGCGCTCGAAGTGCCCACGAGCGCCCCGTCGTCGCACCCTTCGCCTCTTGCCACGCCCAACCCGTCGTCGCCTGCGCGTGCGCTCCACGACGCGCCCTCCGCGGCAGCACCGACACAGCCTGTCGCTCCAGCGGCCGCGCTCCACGCGACCGACGAACCCAGCCCCAGCTCGCCTGCCCTGCCCGCCGCGACGACGACGCCCGATGCAGGGTCCCGCGACCGCGCTCGCGCAGCGCGGCCCGCGACACCGCACCGCACGCGCGCGCACGCCAAGTCGACGCGCGACAAGGCAGCGCGCACGCGCCTAGGGCCGACCGACACGCCCGACTGATCCGCTCTGCTTGCCGCGCAAGCTCGTGCTCGCGTGACGCGACGTCTTGTGGCTCGCTGACACCGACCAACGAGGACCCGAGCGGTGGTCACACAACGGCCACACTCCCTGTCCCGATGCGGCTTTGTTGCCAGCACGAGCCCGCGCGCCGCGAGGCCGTACGCCGCAGCACGAGCACGACGTTTGCGCGGGGACGCTCACAAATGCCGTAAAAACAGGCACAATTTGACCTTGGAGAGCAGACCGACGCCGGAGCGGTCTGCTTCTTGCTCACGCAAGGCTCAAAGCACCGAGCACGGTCGCGCGTCGTGCGTTTTCACGGCGACTCAGATCAGCCCCTCGTACGCGCCGCGTGCGAGCTGGCAGCTGATCACACTGAACGCGTCGCGACGCGCGAGTGCGCGTGCGAGCTCGGCCTCGAGCGCAGCGCTGTCGGTCACACGCGCGCCATGCCCGCCGAACGCGCGGGCGACGGCGACGTAGTCCGTGCCACCCGACCAGACGCCACGCCGCGTGTAGCCCAGCGCGTGTTGTTTGAGGTCGATCAGCGCGAGAGACTGATCGTCGAAGAGGATCAGCACCACGGGCAGCCCGAGGTCTCGCAGCGTCGCCAGCTCACCGACCACCATCTCGAAGCCACCGTCGCCCATGACGGCCACCACGGGGCTGCCCGACGCGAGACTCAGCCCGATGGCGGCCGGCAGCGCGTAGCCCATGGTGCACAGTCCATTGCTCTGCAAGATCTGACCGGGACGGCGCGCACAGAACGCCTGACTGAGCACGATGCGATGGGCGCCGGTGTCGAGCGTGAGCGGCACCTCTGGCGGGAGACAGCGCGACAGCACCTCGACCACGTGCAGCGGGCCAAAGCCGGACCCCGGGATCGTCTGCCCCCGGAGCAGCTCGCCCGCGGCTCGCGTCTGTTCGTGCCACGAGGGGTCGACGACCGGCGGTGACGCGCGCAGCATCCGCTGCAGACCGCTCACGCTGACGCTCAGCTCGCCCACCGCCGTGAGCTCCGCCTGAAACATGCGGTGGGTGCGTGCGCAGGCCGCAAGCTCCAAGACGCGCGTGCCGGGCGCAAACGGCTCGATGTGCGCAGCGCGAAGCTCGACGGGGTCGTAGCCCACGAGCAAGACCACATCTGCAGCGCGCAGCAACGGTAAGACGATGCGGTCGGCGCGAGGCGACAGGCCCATGGCACCGAGGCTCGCGTCTGCACGCTCGTCGACGACGCCTTTGGCTTTGTACGTAGTCAGCGTGGGCAGGGCACACACGTCGCCGAGCGCCCGCAGCGCAGCACTGGTTGCCTCGGACGTGCACTCCAGCCCGCACAACAGGAGCGGTCGTCTGGCGCCGGCCAGCGCCTCTGCGATCGGCGCGAGGCTCGACTCGTTTGGCAACACACGGGTCTGCAGCGACCGCTCGGGGCCGCGCACCTCGGGCTCGTCGGCGACGAACAAGCTCGTGGGCACATCGATGTGGACGGGGCCCTGCGGGTGCCGACACGCGACCGCGAGCGCCTCGGCCATCATCGCGGCGACCGAGCCACCCGCTGCGACGAAGCTCGCCTTCACGAGCGGAGCGAGCAGCGCCACCTGATCGAACACCTGATGCGTGAACGTGCCGGCGAGGCACGCGTCGATCGCACCGCTGATCACCACCGTGGGCACACGGTCGAGCGCGGCCTGCGCGACTGCGTTGACCGCGTTGGAGAGCCCCGGCCCCAGCGTGACCGCCAGCACGGCGACGCCACCATCGTGAACCGAGGCACCCTCCGCCATCAACCCTGCCGCAGTCTCGTGGCGGGCCGTGGTGAACTGGATGTCCGCGTCCGCGAACGCATCGATCAGCGCCAAGATCTCGCCGCCCGGAATGCCGAACGCATGTTTGACCCCGGTGTCTGCCAAGCAACGTGCGATCACGTCTGCCACTCTCATCCTTTTCCTCCCGCAGCCACCACGCAGGTGATCCGTCACGCTGCCTACGCGTTCACGAGAGCAAGCGTTACGGAGGGTCTCGCGCATACGGTGCCGGTGGGCCCATGTCGGGGGCAGCCAACATTTCGTTCGGCCGCGTGTAACGTCTGGCCGGCCCGCGACATGGAGTGGTTAAGAGGTTCTACACGCAGCGTCCGGGCGAGGCCCGGCACGCGTGACCTTCAAGCTGGCGGAACTGGGCGCTCGAGCCCGGGAGTACGCCCCGTGTCGTCTGCGCCTCCCGCGCGGCCGAGGGGGAGCCGTGCGCCGCGCGCTTCACGAAGTTCGCTGCACCGAAGAAAGACGAGGTTTGTGATGTTTACGGACGAGCAGCTCATGCAGCAGTATCTCGACGGCGACGAACGCGCCTTTTCTCAGCTGTACACGCGCTACCGGCCCATCGTGACGCGCGTCGTACAGCGCCACGTCTTTCGTGCTTCCGACGTCGAAGACTTGGTGCAGCAAGCCTTCACGCAGCTGCACGCGTCGCGCGGCAACTACCGCCGCGGGGAGCCACTTCGTCCTTGGCTGTGCACGATGGCGGCGAACGTCTGTCGCGACTACGGCAGGCGTCGTTCGCGAAGGCCCGAGGCGAGCTACGACATGGACACGCTGTCCACATCGGTCCCAGGCGTCCTGCCCGGCGAGCTCCAGCAGACGTACGCTCCGCTCGCGGCGGCGCTCGAGTCGTTGTCAGCCGTGACGCGTCAGATCTTTCACGAACACTTCCTCGCAGACCGCACCCTCGTCGACATCGCACGCGAGCTCGGCGAGAACCCGACCACCGTGCGCGTCCGTATGCACCGTGGCTGTCAGGCTTTGCGTGCGAGCCTCGCCAGCTCGGCGAACGTCTGAGTCCCGCCCAGCGCGGCTTCGACCGTGATCATCTCGAACAGCTCGCGCTGCGCCTGGCTGCCACCGAGCTCCGCCAAACGAGACGAGAGGGGCGAAAGTCGCCGCAAAGCACCGCCCGCATCGCCCGCAAACAGGGCGATCATCCCCTCTGCGCAAGGCACGCCCACCTCGCGTGTGATCAGCGCCGCACCGTCGAGTCGCAACATCGCGGTCGTCCGCATCGCGCGCAGGTACGAACGCGCCGCTTCGGCACGACCTGCGCCGAGCAGTGCCAGCAGCTGGTGCAAGTCGGCGAACGCGAGCAAGTGATCTCCCTCGCGTGCAGCCGACCAGTCCGCCAGCCGCTGCCAACGATCGCCCACGTCGCACCCCGCGCGCGAGAGCCGGAACAGCAGCGACGCACAGTTGGCCAGGTCGCGGTAGTCGCGTGCGAGCGGCACAACGATCTCCTGATCGTACAGGGCGAGCGCCTCGTCGAGCTCGCCCTCCGCGATGGCGAACAGGGCGTGGTGCCAACCCAGGTGTGCCCCAAAGTTGTTGACCCCCGGGAATCGTCCGCTGCGCACGCGCATGGCCGAGAGCCCTTCGTGCGTGCGGTCTTGCATGGTCCACACGTGCACCAGCACGTGGTAGCTCCAGGGGTCGTCTCCACACAGCGCGAGAGCGCGACACGACAAGTGCTCGGCCGCATCGTACGCGTGGCTCTCTTCGAGCGCGAACGCGTGGCAGCCGAGCAAAAAGCCGTAGCCCGGCAGGTTCTCGTCGACCGCCGCGAGACTACGCTCGGTCGCACGGCGCATGTCGGGCACCCGGCCATTCATGAAACAGAGCGCGTGGTGCAGCTTCATGCTCAGCAGGCAGCGCGGCTCGGCTTGGCTCGTGGCCGCGAGCAGCGCGATGGCCTCGGCCTGGTCGTGCGCCCAAAACGCGCGCAGCGCCTTGCACAACGAGCGCTCCCGCTCGGTGCCACCGCCGCGGCCAACGAGCGCACGCTCGGCCGCTCGCAGTGCAGTCGACACGTCGGGCAGCACATCGTCGCGCGCCAAGAGGCGAAGCGCGAAGCCGCGCACGACGTACGCGAGAACAAAGTCCGGATCGTGCGCGAGGGCCGTGGCGATGTGCGAGAGCGTGTCCGCGCGGTGTGCGAGCAGCGACGTGAGTGCACGGTCGTAGGCACTGGCTGCAGCGCGCGACGACGTCGTGAGGGCCAGCCCCCAAGCGTCGAGCTCGCGCGGTCGAGGAGACATCGTGATAGCGCTATTGGTCGAGGTGAGCTGGTCCATGCCAGCCACTACGACGCTGCGGACAGCTCCGTTTCGTGTGCTGCGCGTTTGTAACGATGGGCAGCCGTCGGGCGTAAGCCAGAGCTCCGGGCGCTCGTATCGTCGCCCGCGGAGGTCAGCTCATGCGCGTCTTGTTCGTCGATGTGCTCCGCTTGCTCGCACTTTTCCAGATGGTCAACGGACACACGCTCGACGCGGTGCTCGCCAACGGAGAGCGGACGGGCGACGCCTTTGCCCGCTACGGCTACGCGCGCGGGCTGGTGTCCGTCGCGTTCTTGGTCGTGGCGGGCATCAGCTTTCATCTGACTACCGTCGCCCGCCTCGCCGAGCACCGTGCCGATCCCAAGGCCGTGCGCCGACGTTTTACCCGCGCGGCACAGGTGGTGGCCGTCGGCTACTTGCTACAAGTAAGGTGGTCCGCCGACTACTTCGACCCGCTGCAGGCAGAGGCCGCGTTTCGTTCTCTGTTTCGCTGCGAGGTCTTGCAGTGCATCGGCCTGTCGTTGCTCGCGCTCGAGCTCCTGGCGCTGGTGTGCACGCGTGCGATCCAGCTGGCCAGCGCGTCGGGCGCGCTCGCGCTCGCGGTCTTTTTTCTCGCGCCCGCGGCCGAGCGCGCGTCGGGCCACGGAGCGGTCAGCCTGGTCAACGGACTGCTCGGCCACGCCCAGGGCTCGCAGTTCCCGCTGCTGCCGTGGAGTGGCTACGTGTTTGCCGGCGTGGTGCTGGGTGCGGTCGCACTCCCGTCGCGAGGGGCGACGCCCACGTGGCGACGCGTCGCAGGACTGTTGGCCAGCGCAGGCGCGATCGGGGTGGCTTCCGTGGGCGCGCATGTCGTACTGCCTCTCGTGTCGCACGTGCGCACGTCGAGCACGCCGTGGTTCGTGCTCGAGAAGCTCGCCGTGATCGCGCTCGTGCTCGCCGTGCTCGCGCTGCTCACGCACTCCATGCGCGCCCTACCCCGTCCGCTGATCATTCTGGGCAGCGAGACACTCGTGCTGTTCGTGTTCCACCTGCAGGTGATCTACGGCGGACACTGGGCGCTCGCGCACCGTTTTGGTCGCGCGCTCGCCTGGCCCGAAGCGCTCTCGGTCGCGCTCTTCAACATCGTACTGACCACGCTCTTCGGGCTGGCCTACCACGCGCTGAAGCAGCGCCTCTCGAAGCGGCCGAAGTGGACGACGGGCTTGCTCCAGACGCTGCAGAGACCGTTGCCTCAGTCGAGCCTCTCGGCCAACCAGGCGGACTGAACGGCGCGCTCCGCGAGGTAGGCGTCTTCTGCGCTGAGCTCGCTGTCACAGCGCGCGGCGACCGCGGCGATGTAGGCCGCGGTCGCGACCTGACCGAGCTCGCCCAGCGCGGTCACGTCGTCGAGGAAGCGCCGCGCGGCGACAGCGTCGGCCCGCCCCTCGGCGAGCGCACGCGTGGCGACCGCTTGCGTGCGCTCTCGACAAAACAGGGCGAGCTCCTCACGCAGCGACGCATCCCAGCGCGGTACGCGTGCGAGCAGCCGTCCGCGCTCGGCCACGACCATCGACTTGCCGTGCACAATCTGGCCGTCGAGCTCGATGCGCCACAGCTCGTCATCGATCCAGAACGGGAGGTCACTCTGACGACAAGCGTGCACACCTCGCACGCAGGGCTTGAGCGGCAGCGCGACGCGTACCCACGCCGCAGGCTCGCCGGAGGTGGGGATGGGCCACGCCACCCGACCAAACCGCGCGCGCGCTCCCACGCCCAGGAACTTGAACGCCTTCACGGCTCCTCACGCTGGGTACTGTGCCGGAACAGGCGCAAGAGTGGCTCGAACGCTGCGTCGTCGAGCTCGCTCTCGTCGCGCAACGTGCCCGCCGCGGCGAGCGTGCCACGCAGCTGCGCAACGTAGTCCGCACACGCGGCGCAGATCACGACGTGCTGCTCGATCGCCTCGGTGTCGACCGGGTTGAGCGCCTGCTCGAGGTAGTCGCTGACGAGCTCCACGACCTCGTCGCAACGGACGTAGTACCCGACTGCCACTACTGCACCTCCCCGAGCTGGTCCTCTAGGTAGGCACGGACTCGCGAACGTGCGCGGTGCAGCAACACTCGTTGGTTCATCTCGCTCAGCGCGAGCGCGGTACAGACCTCGTCGGCGCTCCAGCCCTCCACGTCTCGCAGCGTCATCACCTCCCGCTGTTGTTCGGGCAAGCCGTGAATGGCGGCGGTGAGTAGCTCCCGTGTCTCGCGGCTGATCGCGGGGTCGTCGAGCACGAACTTGCGCGGTGGACTCGACCAGTGGCCGGCCCAGACCTCCCCTTCGGCGGAGAAGCGCTCGGGCGAGACCACAGGTCCTTCGTCGTCTTGCTGCTCGGGCGTGAGCGAGGACATGGGCATGCTGTGCCGCTCCTTGCGCTGCCGCGCGCGCGCACAGTTGACCAAGATGCGGAACAGCCAGGTCTTGACGGTGGCCGTGTGTGGCTCGAAGCGCGGCAGGCTCTCGAAAAACCCCTGCCAGGCTTCTTGCGCGACCTCTTCGGCGATCTCGACGCGCCTCACGTAGCCACGCGCCACGCGCACCAGGGAACCGTGGTGTGCGCGCGCAAGCGTCAGGAACGCGCGCTCGTCGCCGGCGCGGAGGGCCGACAACAGACGCTCCTCGGTGTCACGCAGCTGAGCCGCCGGGTCAAGCGCTCGGGGCGGCTCGTGGTCCACGGGTCTCACCTACTCTAAACCTCCACCTGATGCAAAATGCCACAGGCCTACGCACGGTATTTCTGCCGACGTGCCAACGCCTGTCGGGATACGTGACGCGGGCGTTGGGCGTTTCGCCCTGTGATGGGGTAGGTAGCAGGTGGAAACACTTCGAGTCCGCGCGGCGTAGGCATCGGACACGGCCGTTCACCGGTCACCCTCGGCTCGCGAGGCACTGCTGCCTGCCTTGGGGTTCAGGACGCGACATGAAGCTGCCCCCTCTGGTAGACGTGACCTGCAAACAGGTAACCGAGATCGTCAGCGACTACCTGACGGTGTCGGCGATGCGCACGCGCGACCGAGCGCGCTTCGAACAACACCTGCACGCCTGCACCTGGTGTATGGACTACCTGCAGCAGCTCGAGCAGACCACGCGTTCCGCGCCCGCACTGGCGGTCGAGCCGGTCGAGGTGCCCGAGACTGCCTTGCTCGCCTTATTCCGAAGAGCCAGCGCGGCGAGCGCACCGGTGCTCGTGAGCGCGGCGCCCGCCCACGCATCGCCGGCGTCCGCGCGTCGCACGGTCCGCCCGGAGACCGCACACCGTCCCGTGAGCGCGCGCTTTGCGTTCAAGTTCCTGATGCAGGGCGCCGTCGGCCCGATCTCGGGTTTTGCCTGGCCTCGCCCCAGCCCTGGACAACCGGGCGCGTGGGTCGACGTGGGCCGGCTCGTCGAGCCTTGTCGCGTGGGTGTTCACGCCTGCTCCGCGCGCGACCTCTCCAGCTGGCTCCACGACACGCTCTGGTTGATCGAGCTCGACGGCGACGTCAAACGAAGCGTCGGCAGCCTGGTCGCTTCGCGCGGTCGTCTGCTGCGCGAGGTCGAGGGCTGGCGGGACGGTGGCTCCGCGCGTTTTGCGCAGGCCGCGGTCGACCACGCCACCGCGCGGGCCGACGGAGAGCTTCCCGAGCGGCGTGCGGCAGCAGCCCCGTGCCTGGCCTCCGCCGCCTACCACATTCCACGTGGCAGCACCGCGCTGGCCGCGTTCTGCGCAGCCATGTCCGTCGCCCGCTCGCACGGCATCACACACTTCGAGCAGGCCGGTTACGACTCCGAGCGGCGCTGGCAGTCGCGCTGGATTGCGCGCGAGCTCTGCCTCGACGCGCTGGTCGCGACCGCCGCGCAGGGCTAACGGGAGCCGTTCGAGCCACCGCATCGTCTGCACGCAGGCGCCTTACGACGCGCGTGCACGTTTCGCCGCGCTTGCCGAAACGTCGCGGCCGGCCGCGCGTATGCGAGGGCATGAAAGGAGGTCTGTCATGTCCACAAGTGCCTTGTTGGATGGGCTCACGCTCTACCTCGAGATTGGGTTGGTCGTGGCGCTAGCCTTCACGACGTTGGTCGGGAAGCTCGACCAGGCTGCTGCAGGCGCCTTTTGGTTCCGTCCGTTGCTCGTGCCGGGCGCGACCCTGCTGTGGCCGCTGGTGCTGGTCCGCACTGCGCGCGCGCTCCTGTCTCCGCGCGTCGGGGCGAACCCATGACTCGTCTGCAGCGCAAAATCCACCGCCGCACCTGGCTCACCATGGTCGTGCTCGTCCCGCTCTTGTGCACGTGGGCGCTGAAGCTCCGCCACAGCCGCACGCAAACACTCGCGGCGCCGCAGAGCTCTCGGAGCAGCCCATGAGTGTCCGTTATCGATCCGTGCAGTGGACACGCTTCAAGCTCGTGTTCGACGCCGTGTTGCTGGGCTTCGTGTTCGTCTATCTGAGTGTCTACAACAGTCTGGCGCAGGCGTCCTTTCGCGGCGCCAGCGCACTCAGCGCGCCGATCCTCGCCATGCGCGCATGGGGCTCGTGCGCCTTCGTGCTGTTGACGCTCATCCTCTGTATCGGCCCCCTCGCGCGCATCGACAGGCGCTTTTTGCCTCTGCTCTACAATCGTCGACATGCCGGCGTGGTGATGGCCCTGGTCGCCGCCATGCACGCGTCGCAGGTGCTCGGCTACTACTTTGCGTGGGGCAAGCTCGGCGAGCTCGACGCGCTGCTCACCTACGACGCAGCGTTCACGAGCGAGACCGTGCCCTTCCTTCGGTTCGGAGTCGTCGCGCTGCTGATCGTGATCCTGATGGCGGCCACGAGTCACGACTTTTGGCAGCGCTACTTGGGCCCTACGGCGTGGAAGGGAATGCACATGCTCGTCTACGTGGCGTACGTCTGCACCGTCGCCCACGTGGTATTCGGCGCCGCGCAGCGAACGGGCAGCGCCGTCTTCTCCGTACTCGTAGTCGGCTCGGCACTCGTCGTCACCGGGCTTCACGTCGCCGCGGCGCGAAGCTCCGAGACCGCCGACGACCCGCTGCGCGAGGCAGCCACCGAGGCTGGCAGCGAGCTCTGGATCGATGCCGGCCCCGTCGAGCGCGTTCGCACAAATCGCGCGCGCGCCGTGTGTCCGCCCGGCGGCGAGCGCATCGCGATCGTCAACAAAGAAGGCCTGCTCTACGCCGTGCACGGCGTGTGCGCGCACCAGGGTGGGCCACTCGACGAGGGGCGTGTCGTCGACGGCTGTCTCACCTGTCCGTGGCACGGCTGGCAGTACCGACCCGAGGATGGGCGCTCTCCACCGCCGTTCCAAGAGCTCCTTCCCAGCTACCGGCTCATGCTCAAGAACGGACACATCATGGTCGACCCGCGCCCCCTGCCGCCCGGCACCGAGACCAAGCCGATTCGTGCGCAGCCAACCCCCAAGCCCATCGGCGAGGTGGCCCATGGACAAGCCTGACGAGGACGACTTCTTCGTCGGCTACCTGGCGATGCCCAAGAGCCTCAAGCGCTCGGTGTTGCTCAGCGCCGCGCTGCTGATCCTGAGCTCGCTCGTGTTTGCGAGTGTGACCGCCGCGCTGCGCGACACGCCAGCCAGAAGCACCCTTACTCCCAACACCAGCCTGGTCGGCCGCATCGAGGCTCGCGGGTACGGCTTGTTGTGGACCGCCGATGCAGACGGTTCAGTCCGTCCAGTCTTACTCGCGCGCGGCGGAAAGTTCGGCGCGCCGGATGCCGCGCTCAAGCTCGATGGCAAGCTCGTTCGCCTCAGCGGATTGCTGCTCG
>JBEGTL010000016.1:0-34941 GCA_041179425.1 Pseudomonadota bacterium
GCCAGATCACCAGGTACGCGAGCGGGGCCTGCCAGCGCAGCAGCCTGCGCGGACGGCGTGAGATCTCGCCGCCCGCTGCCGGCTCGCGCGCGTCGGCGTCGGCGGGCGTTCGTGCTGAGGGGTCTGCTTCCTCGGCGCTCGCACGAAGCGAGCTGAGCTTGCGCCCGTACAGCCCGCGCCCGTAGGACTGCCGGGCAGAGTCGCGGACGCTCGTGCCGTGCTGGGCGTGCACCACGTTGTGCCAGAGCACCGGAGCGTCCATCCAGCGAAACGACTTGCGACTGCGCGCCACGACAGGTCTATACCCGAGCGCAGTCGACGCGTAAACGAAGCGGCCCGCGCGCGTGGGTCATCCGGCGCTCCCGTAACGAGCTTGTGCACGGCGCGACTGCCGCAGTCTACGCGCTCTTTGCGGCCTTGGCTCGGTGGTAGGCAAAACGCAGTCTGCCCATGGTCGCGGTCTTTTTGACGAAGCTGCGCTTGCTCGCGCCGGCACGCGCATACGCAGCCTCGGTCAGCAGCACGTCGCCCGCTTCTGCGAGGTCTTCGCCCAGCTTGGAGGCCAGGTTCATCTCCGACCCGAACACGTCGTCGTCGCCGATCATCAAGAGCGGTCCAAAGCCGATGCCGATGCCGACGTGAACATCCCAGTCTGCTGGCAACACGGCGTTGGCGCGCTGCAGGGTCGCCTGGATCTTGTGTGCCGTACGCAGTGCGTCGGGGACGCTCGCGAAGGTAACGAACACGTTGTCTGCTTCGGTCTTCACGAGCTTGCCGCGGCCCACCGTGAGCAGCGGCAGCACGCTGGTCTGCATGCGCCGAATCATCGCCAGGTAGTGGATGATGCCGTGGCGAATGGTGAGCCTCGAGAAGCCGCACATGTCGAGCACCAAGATGGCGCGCTGCGCCTCGAAGTGATCGACGATCTGTGCGTCGATCGACGCCAGCTGCTCGGGGTGCTCGTTGCGGCGGTCGAGCAGGCGCTCGAGCTTCTTGCGGGACTGTGTGGGACGCGACACAGCCTCGATCTTACCGGGGTTCGACTTCTGTTTTGTGGATCACGCGCATGGTTTCCCGACCCGACATCGGCCCCGATTGACATCGAACTGGTCACATTGGCCACTCGTGCGTCGCTCGCGGTCAATCTTCGCGGCCTACTACTGGCGCGAGAAGTACCCCAAGACCAACGTCGCGCTGATCTCAGGCATCCACGACGAAATCATCCGGCTGTTTTTCTCGCTGGGGAACAACGACTGCAAGGACTACCAGACCGACCCGCCGAGCTTGTTCATCGGCACGCTGGGCGACACCTATCCTCCCGACAAGTTCGGCATGGGCCTCTCGCAGCTGCGCACCAAGTACGCCGAGTCCAAGCAGCTCGCGACGTACTACATGGACGGCTTTCCCAACGGGACTGCGCACCAGTGCTTGTTCCGTGCGCGCTTCTACGAGAAGGCGGCGGGCGACGACAAGCCCACCATTGCCGAGTTCCTCAAGCAGTGGGTAGACGGCACGATGACGCAGGTCGGACCCTGAGCGCACACGGAGGCCTCACCGTCTCGTGCGGCCTGCGTATGTGACCGAGCTCCCCAAGGCAGCGGGCCCGTGTCCGGAACTGTCACTATTCGTCCCCGCCCTGTTGTTGAACCTTGCAGTCCAACACACCTGCGTATGCGGTACGGTGGCTCGTGCGAGTGGCGAAGTGGTATGTACGCCCTGCGCACGCCCACAGGAGCCACCTTGGATCGCACTTATTCGCCTACACACTTTGTCTTCTTCGCGCTCTCGTTGAGCGCCCTCGCCAGTAGCGCATGCGGCGAGAGCAACCCCGGCCGCACCTCCGAGCCAGAAGAGCGCGACGCAGGGCGCGTCACGCAAACAGCCTCGAAGTGCAGCGGCGAGGGCACCACGCGCGCGTGTACGTGCAGCAACGGCGGCGCCGGTCGAAAGACTTGCGAAGATGGCGAGTACAGCAGCTGCCAGAGCTGCGTGACGGTAAATGCCGACGCCGGTCCGAAGCCCAAGCCCACCGAGCCCCAGTGCAAAGCCGGCTACTACTCGGGTGCCTTCACGGGCAAGTACAAGCCCGGTGCGTTCGGCTTTGGCATCGGCGAGAGCTTGCTCGAGGTCGACATCGCCGGCGAGATGTCCAACGGACGACCTGCGCTGGCCTTCAACCTGATGGAGAACGCCACCAACGCGGGCGGTGAGTTCTACACGTTCACGGTGGGCGACGGCTGCATGACCGGCGTGGCCAAAGCCGTGGGCACCACCAACCCGTTCGTGGCGCGCATCAACGGCGACCTCGACTGCAACACCGGCAACTTCGTCGGCACGCTCGAGGGCAAGTACACGCTCCTCGACCTGCAGGGGCTCGAGTTCAAGTTCAAGGGCCCGCTCACCGCGAAGTTCAACGTCGACACCTCTTCGCTCGAGGACGGCGCCTGGACGGTCGACGAGCCCCCGGCGCTCACCGGCGATCGTGCGGGTGGCGGAGAGGGCACCTGGGGCGCGATGTTTACCTCGGACATGTCGCCCGACGCTGGCGAGGATCCCTGTGCGTCGCTGGGCCCGTCCACCATCACCGACGCAGGCACAGCCAAGGCCGACGCCGGCTCCAAAGACGCGGGCGCTCGTTAGGGCCCGTGCGCCGGGGCAGCAGCCCGACGAGTCTGCGCGTACCGTCCGGGTCCGGGTCGTACGCGTGCCCGTGCCCGTGCCCGTACACGATCTAGTTGAGCAGCCCGCCTGGCTTGTTGGCGCCCGACCCCGGCTCTGCGGGCTGCTCCGCCTCGACCTCGGTCTCGACCTCGTCGCTGTCGGCGAGCTCGCGGTTGCGCTCCGCGTGCTGTTCGTACTCCGTGCGCTTTTTGCCGGGGTTTTCGCGGGCTGCGGCGCGGTCCCACTGATGGGCCGCCTCGCGGTAGGCCAGCACGCGCGCCCGCTGGTCGCCGGCGTCTGCGGCCTTTTGTTCTGCGGCCTGCGCCTTGGGCAGGTGGGGGTTCTTTCCGAAGCTCATACCCCGATCGTAACCGGCACACTCGTGCCGCGCACCTGCCCAGCACCGTAGTGCCGCGCGCGCGACGCAGCGAGCGGCGAGGTGGCCTGCACCGGGGTTCGACCGCGCGCTTGGATGGGGGTGCCGGCTCAGCGTTGCCGCTTGTCGTGCGCGCGGAGGCGCTTGTCGAAGTCGCGCGCGACCTCGGCCAGCGTGACGCTGCCAAAGCGCGCGAGCAGCGCCGCCTCGGCCTCTTGCAGCGCGCCCGACAGGGCTGCGTTGACCGCTTGCTCGACCAGACACTCGGCGTGGTCGCCGGTTGATCGAGGCGGCGAGCCCGGCCGGCTAACGAGCCGGCTCCTGATTGGCTATATCGCCCCCATGACGGACAAGGAAGCACGACGGTCCAAGTGGAGCGCCGAACCGGTTACCGAGGGAGAGTGGGCAGGCTGGTACCGGCGCGCGGCGGGCAACTCGTTCGAGAGCCTCACGGGGCCGTTCTACTGGCGCACCGACGTGCCCAGCGGGCTGCGCACCGCCTTTCGTGCGGAGCCGAGGCACATGAACGGGGGTGGCTTCATGCACGGCGGGTGCATCATGACGTTCGCGGACTTTGCGCTGTTTGCGCTCGCCCGTCCCGTGCTCAAGGGGCTGTACGGCGTGACGGCCACGCTCAACGGCGAGTTCATGGGCTCGGTCTACACGGGCGACCTGGTCGAGTGTGAGGGCGAGGTCGTCAAGGAGGGAGGCTCGCTCGTGTTCGTGCGCGGGCTGGTCACCACCAGCGGCAACCCCGTACTCAGCTTTTCTGGCGTCATCAAGAAGATCAAGCCTCGCGGCTGAGCACCACGCGCGACTCGGAACGATCATTCCGGTCTGGTCGAAAAATGTCTCTCGCGCCCTGACTCTGTGCGTCGGTCGAGCACGACGCTGGTGACGGCGCGCGACGACGGATGGTACGTGTCTACTCGAAGCGTGCTCTCCACGACGCGCGCACCGCACGCAGGACGAGAGTATGCAGACAGTGAGATCGGGTCGATCGAAGAGCACGCGCGGGCGCGGGAGCGAGCGATGGATGTTCGCGGGCGTGCTCCTGTTCGTGCTCTCGTGCACGGGCGAGACGGAGCCGACCGGCCAAGCGGCAGGGGAGGGCACCAGCACCGACCCCAGCCGCGGTGGGCAAAAACTGCCCGATGCCGGCAAAAAGACGACCCGTGATGCAGGCACACGGCCGCGTGCCGACAGCGGCGCCGCACCCGCACGTGACGACGATGACGCGCTGCAGCCCGACGCTCCCTCGGGGACGACCAAGGCAAGTCCGTCGTGGTGTGACGTGGAGCCGATCCTCAAGGCGTCGTGCCAAGAGTGTCACGCAGCCAAGCCGTTGTACGGCGCGCCCATGCCGCTGGTCACCGTCGCAGATCTACGCGCGCCGGCAAAGACGCAGGCAAACCTGACGGTGTTGGAGAGCATCGGCAAACGGATCCACGACGCACAACGTCCGATGCCTCCCGCGACGGGCAAGCCACTCTCTCCTCTGCAGCTCGCCACGCTCGATGCGTTCATCGCTGCCGGAGCACCCGCCGGCGCGAACGTCAGCTGTGGCGATGTCGGTGCCCCAGCCGAGACGTCGGTGCCTCTGGTTCCTGGCCGAGCCATCACAGACGACGACGCGCCTTGGCCGGAGGACTGCGGCGAGCACTACAAGTTCCTCGCCAAGGCGGCGGGGGGCGGCAAGATCAAGATCGCGCCGGGTCGCGAGTACTACCAGAACGTGGATATCCCCGCGCCGTGGGGCGCGACCAAGAACCTGCAGGCTCTGCGCTTCCGGGCCATCGTCGACAACACGAAGGTGCTGCACCACTACATCCTGTACGCGCCCGACGAGAGCTTCATCGACGGCTGGGCCCCCGGACAGGGCGGCATCACCATGCCGCCTGGTGTGGGCATGCAGCTGCCCAATGGCACCTACCGCCTCGAGCTCCACTACAACAACAGCACGGGTACGGCGACCGAAGAAGACGAGAGCGGCATCGAGGTCTGTGTGGCCAAGACTCCGCGTCCCAACCTGGCTGCCGTGCACGAGCTCGGCTCGATGTCGATCAACGTCCCACCCGGTGGAAAACAAGACCTGGTCAGCCACTGCAAACCAACCGTGGCCAAAGGGCCGGTGCACCTGATGGAGGTCAATCCACACATGCACAAGACGGGTGTGCACGCCAAGGTGGTGCTCAAGCGCGCCAATGGCAAAGAAGAGATCTTGCACGACCGGCCGTTTTCCTTCGACGAGCAGAGCAAGTACATCCTGCCCGAAGATGGCTCCGCCGCCGATGTGCTGGTCAACGCGGGCGACGAGATCATCACTACGTGCTCGTTCAAGAACGACCAGACACGCGCGATACGATTCGGCACCACGACCGAAGACGAGATGTGTTTTTTCTACGTCATCGCCTGGCCCATGGGGCAGCTCGTCAACGGTTCGCGCGGTCCAGAGGGCGACCCGAATGCATGCCTGGGGAGCGCGGCGGGTGGGTTTCCCGGACTCTGATTCAGTGCGCAGCCAGCGGGCCGTCGCGCCGTCGGCCTGAGCGTCGCCAATCGACGAGAGCCTACGGCGCATTCCCTGCTACGTTGGCGCGCTCGCGTGTCCGTCGTCTCATGCGCACAGCAGCCATGCTCTTCGATCCAGCCCACGAGCCCACGCTCTCGTAGCTACGGCGTGGCTTGGTTGTCGTGCATCTTCGCCATGCTCGTGATGGTGAGCTCGGTGCGCGCGCAAGAGCTCACGGTCACCCACGAAGCGCCGAGTCTCCCCAAAGAGCCGATGTTCACCGGCCGCAAGATCGGGCTCGGCGTCGCGGGTGCCGTGAGCGCGTTCTTGATCCACGAGACGGGTCACGTCTTCGCCAACCTCATTTTAGGCAACGTGCCCACGCTACAAGGCACGCTGGTGTTCGGCTTCATCCCGTTCTTCGTCATCCTGCCGCGCATCACCTGCGACGGCGATCACTGCGTCAAACACAACGGTGAGCCGTTTGGTGCGGGTCGCAACGGGACGTTCTTCATCGCGACCGCTGGCTTTCACATGCAGCACCTGACCGACGAGGTGATGCTGACCCGAAGTCCGCAGCTCCTCTCGTTGGACGCGCCCTTCCGTAAGGGCATGCTGGCCTTCAACGTGTTCTTGTCCACCATGTATGCCGTGGGCGCGTACACGGGGCTCGAAGACCCGCACGGGGATTTGGCGGGTGCCGCACGACGCTCACGTATGCACGAGGCCTGGTTGGCTACCGTCGTGTTGGCGCCCGCCATGCTCGACACCTACCGCTTCTTCGAGCCGTCGTCGCGCTGGGCACCTTGGGTCTCGCGCACGGCAAAGGCTTCGTTGTTTGGCCTGACCTTCGTGTTTTGACGCAGGCCGGCTGCCTTCGATGTAAGCCGTCGGCACACGATGCGCGACGATGCGTACTGCCCTGTCGTCAATTCGCGTGCACCCCAACCTCGTCACCCCCAAAGACGAGCGCCGCTCGCTTATCGTGGAGAGGTGTGCTTTTTTCGTCAGAAGCTGCTGATCGACTCACGCCGAGCTGCGCAGAGAGCTGTCGCGGTCTCACTCTTTTCTACGGTCATGGGCGGTTGTCAGCTCGTCGGCTACGAGCTTCACACACCGCGAGCCAACGTGAGCGGTGACGGGTCGATCGTTCCGATCGATGCTCAGGTCGACGTCACCGACGCGCGGGTCAACCTCCCCGATGCGCGGGCGACGCAAACTCTCGATGCGCAGCTGGAGCCACCCAAGCCGACCGACGCCTCCGCAGACGCGGCCGCGCTGATCACGACGAACGACGGTAGTACGAGCCTCGCCGATGCTGATTCCGATGCCGCTGCCGACGCCGGAGCGTCCGACGCGCTGCTGTGTAGTGCCGCGCCACAGGCGAAGGCGAGCGGTGCCGTGATGCTCGATGACTTCGAAGATGGCGACAGCTCTCCTCTCGCGAGCTCGGGCGCGGATGGCTATTGGTTCGTGTACACCGACCACTCGCGGGGGACCATCACGCCGCCTGACGGCACCAAGCCCACGCCCGCGCTCGAGGGCGCCGCCGGCACCGCGCGGTCGATGCACATCGTCGGCGGTGGGTTCACCGCGTACGGCGCGGGCCTCATCCTGTTTCCGAGCGCGCAGCAGTGCACCTTCGACGTGTCGCTGGTGCGCGGCGTCGGCTTCTGGCTCAAGGGCTCCACGTCGAGCGCCAAGCTCATCGTGTCGGTCGCCACCACGCAGACGCTCGACAGCACGTACTGCGGGACCAGCTGCAACGACTTCCACAACGCCACGTACGCGCTCACCAGCGCGTGGACGCACTACTCGATGCCCTGGTCCGATCTCAAACAGTCAGGCTGGGGAACGCCTGCGCCGTTCTTGGCGAGCCAGATGGAGTACCTCCAGTTTTCGTTCCCCGCCAACATCACCTTTAGTCTGTACGTCGACGAGGTCGGCTTCTACTGACGGTCAGAGCAGGATGACCTGCGTCTGACAGCCGAGCAGGATCTTGACGTCTGCGTAGCCGCCACTCTCGCAGGTCTCGCAGGTCTCGGGGCACGCCAGGATGCGCGTGGGGGCAGTCGGCGCGTCGTAGTACCAGGCATCCGTGCGACAGGCTGCGAGACTCGGCACGCGGCCCAGCGCGTGAGACCCGGCGCTGCCACCGCTGAGCGTCACGTTGACGCGCTCCGCATCGAGCTCCATGCCAGCCTGCGGTGTGGGCACACGCCACTCGCACTCGAGCGGCCGTGTCTGCGTCTTGGTCTCTAGCTCCGTGTGCGTGGTGTCAAAAACTGACGATGATCTCTTCAATTGTAGAGGTCGCGACGAACGCGAAACAAGCGTCGCCAAACAAACCAGACGAGATCGTACGAGCGCACACTGCGGCTTCTCTCAAGCGACAGAAGACGTGACGATGCTCGTCTCGCTCGAGTGCTCGAGGTGGTCGGCGTCCGCATCGCGCTGCCAATCGACGTGCAGCGTGCTGCCGGTTGCCGAAGGGTTCGGCACTACCGGTGTCGCGGACGCGCGCGTCGATGGACGAACGACCGCTGTCGGTCGCCACTTCACCTTCTGTACGGCCAGCGTCCAACGAGTCACGGGGAGGTGGGGTGCTCTCGCCGTCGTCACAACCCGTGGTCGCACAAGTCAGACATGCCACCAAACAAGCGCTGCGAAGCGCCCGCCGGCCGCGTGAATAAGCATTCATCGAGAGCCCAACCTTCAGCGATCTGCGGGAGGTGCAGCTCGCGACCTCACGCTGACGTTTGGTGCAGGTCTACACATTGACTGAAGTCGGCGGTGGGTTAGCCGCGCTGCCCTCGCCTTCGCCGCCAGGTCAAAGGCCTGGCTCGGCCGCACGGTTTCACGCTGCGCCGCCGCCCAGTTGTGCGCATCGCGGGTCGAAACCAGAAAAAGCGCTCGTCCACGGCGTGGGCGTCGATTAGTCATCGTGACTACATGTCGATCGATCGCCTCCTCGAACAAGACTTCGGCCGCATCCCCGAGCTGATCGGCGCGCACGCGCGCGAGAGGCCCGAGCACCCAGCTCTGATCGAGGGAGCGCGGCTGCTGACCTTCGCAGAGCTCGACGCGCAGATGGATCGCGTGGCGGCGGCGCTGCAGCGCGACGGTCTCGAGGTGGGCAGTGTGCTCGCCATCGGCGCTGCCACGTCGCTGTCTTACGCACTGGTCTTTCTCGGTGCGCTGCGCGCCGGGGTGGTCGTCGCGCCCCTCTCGCCGTCCTCCAGTGCAGACAGCCTCGCCGCCATGCTGCGCGACTGCGGTGCCAAGCTGCTGTTCGCCGACCAGGGTTTTGCAGCCACCCTCGCCGAGGCTTCGTCACCGGTCGCCATCCAGCACATCGCCCTCGACGACTCGCCGGTGGGCCCTTCGTTCGAGAGCTGGCTCGCGCCTCGCGGGAGCACGCCTCTGCCCGTCTCCATCGCTCCTGGCGGGCCGTTCAACATCATCTACTCGTCGGGCACCACGGGCGTGCCCAAGGGCATCGTGCAGCCCAACGTCATGCGCTGGGGCCACGTGCGGCGCGCTTCCGACGTGGGCTACGGGCCCGGTTCCGTCACCATCATCTCGACGCCGCTCTACTCCAACACCACGCTAGTCAGCTTCCTGCCGGGCGTCGCGCTCGGCGGTACGGTGGTCTTGCTGCGCAAGTTCGACGCCGAGACGTTTCTGCAGACTGCCCAACGGCACCGTGTCACGCACGCCATGCTGGTGCCGGTGCAGTATCAGCGGCTGCTCGACTTTGCGGGCTTCGACAGCTTCGACCTGTCGAGCTTCGTCATGAAGTTCTGCACCAGCGCACCGTTCGCAGCCAACCTCAAGGCGCAGATCCTCGCGCGCTGGCCGGGCGGGCTCATCGAGTACTACGGCATGACCGAGGGCGGAGGCACGTGTGTCCTCATCGCGCACCTCCATCCCGACAAGCTGCACACGGTCGGTCAGCCCGCGCCCGAGCACGACATCCGCGTCGTCGACGACACCGGACGCGAGCTCCCGCGCGGGGAGACCGGCGAAGTGGTGGGTCGCTCGCCGCTGCTGATGATGCTGGGCTACCACGGCCAGCCCGACAAGACGCGCGATGCCGAGTGGCACGACGTCGAGGGGCGCCGCTACATCCGCACCGGTGACGTCGGTCGGTTCGACGAAGACGGCTTTCTCACGCTGCTCGACCGCAAAAAAGACATGATCATCAGCGGCGGCTTCAACGTCTATCCGAGCGACTTGGAGGCTGTCCTGGCGACGCATCCCGCCGTGGCCGACGCGGCGGTCTTTGGTGTGCCTTCACGCGCGTGGGGCGAGACCCCGGTGGCCTGCGTGGTGCGTCGCGCGGGCCACCCGGACAGCGCCGAGCAGCTTCGTGTTTGGGTCAACGAGCGGGTGGGCAAGCTGCAGCGGCTGCACGCGATCGAGATTGTCGACAGCTTGCCACGCAGCGCCATCGGCAAGGTGCTCAAGCGCGAGCTACGCGATAGATATCCAGAGGAACCTGGCGCTTCGCGCTGAGCCTGTCCTCGGCGCACAACCGACACTCGTGGAGATGTTCATGCAGACCTGGCAGATTGGCGCCGTCAAGATCACGCGCATCGTCGAGAGCGAGGTAGCCGTCACGTTCAACCCCAAGATCGCGATGCTGCCCGACGCCACGCCGGAAGAGCTCAAGCAGGTTCCCTGGCTCACGCCACGGTTCGTCACGGCCGAGGGCAAGCTCATCTTTTCGGTGCACGCATTGGTGGTCGATGCACCGGGGCTGCGCCTCGTGGTCGACACCTGCATCGGCAACGACAAGCCGCGCAGGCTCACACGTGGAGTTGGTCTGCAGACTCCGTTCTTGCGTGTGTTGGCCGAGGCGGGGGTCACGCGCGAATCGGTCGATGCGGTCGTCTGCACGCACTTGCACGTGGACCACGTCGGCTGGAACACCATGCGCGAGGGCGACCGCTGGGTGCCCACGTTCCCGCGCGCACGCTACCTGATGGCGCGGCGCGAAGTAGAGCACTGGCTGCACGACAACCCGAGCGCGGGCGTCGTGCACGACAGCGAGCAGCGAGAGGTGATGGCCGACTCCGTACAACCCCTCTTCGACGCGGGTCTGACTGAGCTCGTCGAGATGGACCACGTGTTGTCGGACGAGGTTCGCCTCGTCCCCACGCCCGGTCACACACCAGGCCACGTGAGTGTCGCGATCGAGTCGTTGGGCAAGTCGGCGCTGATCACCGGCGACTTCGTGCATCATCCTTGTCAGCTTGCGCGACCGGCCTGGTCCTTTGTGTACGACTCCGATCGCGAAGCGGCGCGCGCGCAGCGTCTGAGCATGTTTACGCAGCTGGCCGACAGTGAGACGCTGGTGATCGGGACCCACTTCCCGACCCCTACGGCGGGCCACATCGTGCGGGACGGCGACGCGTACCGTCTCGTCACGGAGTAGTGTTCGAGCGCAGCACCAGCTAGCGGCCGGCGTCGAGTGCGCCACCGTCTAGATTGGTGCCCAACCCACCGTCGGCGGCGTCTGCGCCCGCATCGGCTCGAATGGGAAGCCCGAGCTGCGTCGCCCATTCGTACACCAGCGCGCGCACGGCGCTCAGCCCCTCGTCGTCGACCAGCTCGCTCGCGATCGGTGGCATCTGGCCTTGGGCACCACGGAACGCCATGCGCCGGATCACGTAGCTGCCCTCCGCGCTGCCAAAACGACGTAGATCACGCGTGATGGCCCGATAGCTGTTGGTCTGGTTGAGCGCGCCCAGCTGATCGTGGCGCAGCTTGTAGTTCACGTCGGTGACGTTGGAGATAAAGGTGCGCTCGTTGTGGCAGTTGCTGCAGTTGGCGTGCAGGTAGACCAGCGCTCTCTGCTCCGCGGGGGTACCGGGAACGACCAGAGGCTGCGCTGGATCTTTGCTGAGTCGCTTCTCCGCGATCAGCTGGTCGAGCGAGAGCTTTGCGTCGCTGTGCGCGAGCATGATCGCACCAAAGCCGATGGCGCTGTCGGCCACGCCGTCGTGGCAGCTTGCACATTGTTTGCGCGACGGGATGTCGTGCTTGGTGCCGGCGACGTTGTCTTGCCCATCGGGCAGGGCGACCGCGTCAGACTGGTCGGCGAGCCAGCCGTACGCCACCATGGTCCAGCGATCTTTAGTCACCTTCTCGAGCAGTCGCGTCTCGAGGCGCTTTCCGTCGAGCGAAAACTCTTTCCAGAGCTTGGTGCCCACCGGCAAGATCCAGTCGTCCATCTTACTGCTGTCGATCTGAGAGCCCGGAGGCAGGTACACCCAACGCTGCTTGTCGGCACCGTCGGCCCACAGCACGCCTTGCGGCACGAACGCATGCACGTCGCTCGCGATCACCTGACTCGCCATATCGCGGTATAGCCCGGTCTCGGAGAGCCGCGTCGCCAGTCCGGCGTCGCGCACGTTTCCGGCTTCGAGCTGCGCGTCACTCACTACGACCGCGGCATCGGGCGTGCCGATTGGCACTGCTGCGTCGATGGACACGTGAGGCTCGGCACCCTCGCTGCAACCGACGGCGCTCGCGAGCGACAGCAGGCAGCACGCGGCACGTGCGCTCCATCGGCTCAAAGTCGCGGGCGGGACCGTCGACATCGCAAGCCCTCCTGGGCTCACGGCAGCTTGAGCGCGAGGATGCCGCCTGCAGCAAGGGGTCCGGCGATCCCGCCGGCCAGAGGAACGATGAGCATGTCTCCGACGACCGAGGGCGGCGCGTTGATGCCAGACGGCGCCTGATGCATCCAGACTTGTTCTCCCGTCGCACGGTCGAACGCGTAGAGGATGCCCGCGGCAGTGGAGGTCAGCACCAGGTCGTTGACCACCGTCGCGCTGCCGAGTGCGATCACCGGCAGCTCCTTTTTCCACTTCACGATGCCGGTTGCCGCGTCGAGCGCGAGCAGCTCACCCGTGCCCTTCTCGTCGAGTGCACCCGATACATCAGGAAAGAACTGCCTTCCCATGTTGAGGAGCGACACGTACACGGTGCCGTCCGCGTAGGCGATCGGCGTCTCGACGCCGCCTAGGTCGCCAGGAAACACAATGGCTCCAGCATCTGCGGGGTAGCCTGCGAGCTGGTCGTTTTCGTGTTTGCCGACCAGCGTACGCCAGACACGTGTGCCGTTGGTATCGCGGTCGACCGCGACGACGGTGCCAGTCTTACCCGACCCGATGGCGAGGCGACGCGGCTCGCCCGCGACGTTGACAGTCGCCAGGACAGGCGGGTTCTGAAAGTCGAGATCGGAGAAGTCGTGCGGCCGTTCTTGATAGTGCCAGCGGTACTTGCCGTCTTGCGCGCCGAGAGCGAGCACCGAGTTGGTGTACAGGTTGTCGCCAGGGTGGCTCGACCCGTTGGGGTACTCCACCGTGCCCGGATACGGCGCGGGGTTGCCGATGCCCCAGTACATGACGTCTTTTTCGACGTCGATGGTCGGCGGATACCACGCGCCCCCGCCGCTGTTGATGTCGGGATGGCCCCAAAGTGTCTCGTCTTGTACGGTCGCGAAGCTCCAGACGACCTTGCCTGTGGCCTCGTCGAGCGCGTAGAGTGTGCCGTTGACGCCGCCCAGATAGGCCGCCGTGGCCGTGACAGGCACCGTGCTCAAGTAGACCAAGCCGTCGTACACCACGGGCGCGATGCCGATGCCCGCGTTTTTCGCCACCTCGATCGGGGCGGTCCACAGCTCTTGCCCGGTCACGATGTCTAGCGCGACGAATGTCTTGTCGCTGGATGGGACAAAGACCTTCCCGTAGCCGACGGCGACACCGTTCGGTCCGCTCGCCGTGGCGTCGTACTTCTTGGTCCAGCGCGGTACGCCGGTGTTCTTGTCGATGGCGTACACGTTACTGGTCATGTCGACGTAGTAGATGACGCCGTCGAGCACGACCGCGGGCGCGGTGGCTGCGCCAAAAAAGCCTCCGGTCGGCAGCTCGAAGCTCCAGGCCTGGGTCAGCTTCGCGATGTTTGCTTTGGTGATGGTCGAGTCGAATGTCGCGCGCGTTGCCGCGTAGTCACGGTTCGCGGTCGGCCACTCTTTGGACGCTCGTAGTACCTCTGGAGGCGGACCCTTCTTGGTCGCGATCTGAGCGTCTCCGGCGTCGATACCCGCATCGACGACCGCGGTTGCGGCGTCGAAGCCATCACGTTTTGGCTTGTCGTCGTCACCACAGCTGCAGACAACGAGCACAGTAAGGCATAGCGGTCTCGACCAGGTTCGCATGAAGCTCCGGTATCGGGCGCGTTTCGCCGCACCTCGAGATGCGCAGGGGACGCGCATCTTTCGAGTTGGGTAGCAGACGCCAACGCGCAGGAGCCAGGACATTCAGCCAGGGCTGGATACTTATTCTCGCGAGTACGCGCCGCGTCGTGCCGCCCGTCACGCACGAGTGGACGGGGAGGCCAACCTGACAGTGCTGGGGGTGCGAGTCGCTCGCAGCGCGGGCCTGTGCGCACGCGCCGAACCTGCGCGGCGGAGCTTGGCCGTGGCCGCCACGTGTGTTCGGCGCGTTTGGTCGCGCTGGTGCACGTTCGTGTCTGCACACATACGTCGTCTGGTCTGCATCAAGATAGTAAGGCGTGTCTGTTTTCTGATTGGAGTAAGGGCGCGCGAGCAGACTTCTCCATGCGCGCCGCGCGGGACGACGCCTCGGCTTCGTGTACGCCGCACTGCGCCTCGTTGGCGCGCCGAGCCGGTGAGCTTGGTGGCGACGCCAGACAGTCTGGCCGCAGCGCGCAAATCACCTGCTCGAGTGTGCGCGTGGGGGCGCGTTCTGCAGCCAGATTGCGCGCTCAGACCGCGGGGGCGTGAGCCGGGATGGTAGTCGCGCGCGGATCGGGACGCGTAAGCGATTGACGCTATGGGGCGCAGTGCGATAAGCCGAGCAGGATGAATGATCGTTCCGGGACAATGCTTTGGGCGCGAAACGTTGCGTTTCGCACCCTTCCGCTCCTTCTTTGGGGCGTGGTGGCCTGCAGCGATGCCGCACCTCCCGGCACCGCGAGTGGGACGGATCCGTCGGGCGAGGGCGATGACAGCGGTGGCGACGAGCCATCCCCACCCCGTGCTGTCGATGCTTCCACGCGCCGCGACGCCTCGAGCCCGACCGGCACGGGCATCAAGTCTGACGGTGGCACCAAGCCGGGCAGCACTGCGCTCACAGGCGACGCGTCCACGAAAGACAGCGGCACATCGGGTCCCGCGCCGATTGCCAACGATGCGGCGGTCGCAGACGGCGGCGGCTCGCCGGCGGCAACAGACAGTGGCACGCCCGACCCGGTCGACATCCCGGCGCCCATGGCGGCGCCTTTGGTATGGGGCTTTGGCATCGGCATCACCGACGTACCCGCGGCTTCCAAGTTCTACACCGAGGTCATGAAGATGACCGTCGCCAAGGACTCGGTGAAGCGCTTCGACTCCACGGATACCATCCTCGAAGGCGCGATGGGCAAGCGTGGCGCGCGCCTCTTGCTGATGAACTTCGACGACAAGCGCAACACGCGCAAGATCACCGCAAAGCTCGTGTTTCAGGCCTCGAACTCCGGTGCGGTCAACACGGCTGCGTCCAAGTATCCCGACTACGTGAGCCGCCTGAACTTTGGCGTCGTGCAGTTCGACGGTCCTGAGACGTACATCCACGAGGTGGGTGGCAGCTTCGACAGCGGCGGCAGTGGTATCACCGTGCCCTATCCGATCGCAATGGGGTTTGCGACCAGCGACCTGGCCGCTTCGCGCAAGTTCTACATCGCACTCGGCATGACCGAGTCGCGGCTCGGCTCCTTCAGCGTCACCGACATCAACGGGACCGCGACCATCACGGAGTACACGCTCAAGTTTGCCGAAGGCATGGGGGTGGTGCTGCAGGAGTGGAGCACCAAGCGCAACGCCAAAGACAACCCCATCAAGGTGATCATGTTCGTGCCCGACGCCAAGGCGATCGCAGACAAGGTCGTCGCGGCAGGCGGCAGCGTCGTCAAAGAGGCCGAGCGTCTGCCTGCCTACGACAACCGTCTCGTCATCACGGCCAAAGACCTCGACGGCTACCTGCTCGACCTCGTGCAGTGAGCGCGCGTCGGCGTACGACGGCGACGGGACTGGACGGCGCCGGCGCCGGCAACGGCGACACCCCCGCTGCGCCTACCTGCGTTGCTCAGCCCTCGGCCAGCTTTTGGAGCAGCTTGGCGAGCTCGGCTCGCTGCGCTGCCGTTAGTCGCGTGAGTCGCTCGCCAAATGCCTCGTCCAGGATGACGCGTGCCTTTTCCATGGCGCGTCGACCGCTGGGCGTGAGCGTGAGGTGGAAGCGGCGCAGGTCGGTCGCGTGCAGCTCGCGCCGGACGTAGCCCACCGCCTCCACGCGCTTGATCATGAACGTGATGGACGGCTTGGGCAGCATCAGTGCGCGCGCCAAGTCGGCGGGGCTCGGGTGCTCGTCCACGACCTACCGACCTTGGTCCGCCTGGCGCGCGGGCTGCGGTCGCTACAAAAACTGCGCGCCGACCCCGACGACACGGAGCTTGCACTGCGCACTGCACTGCTGCTCAACGCAGGTGCGCTTGCGCGTATTTTGCGAACGTTCCAAGCCAGCGATGAGGGGCGCGAGATGCTCCGCAAGCGGCCGGCGCTCGACCACGAGCACGTCGATATCGACGCGCTCCTGACGCTGCCCAAAGACTCTCTCGGGCACGCCTACGCTCTTTTCCTTCGCAGCCGCGGTCTCACGCCAGCGGTGTTCGTGCCACCGCGCGAGATCCGCGACGAACAAAAGCGCTACATCAGCCAACGTTTGCGTCAGACGCACGACCTCTGGCACGTGGTCAGCGGCTACGACACCGACATCGCGGGCGAGGTCGAGGTACAGGCCTTCACGCTCGGCCAGATGCTGTCGCCGTTCGCGTTCTTCGTCGTGCTAGGCGGGCTGGCCAAAGCACCGTCGACGCGGCGCGAGCTGCTCCGACGCGTGACGCGCGCCTACCAACGCGGCAAGCGCGCAAAGCCCCTCTGCTATCGCAAGTGGGAAGAGCGCTTCGCGACGCCGTTGAGCGAGGTCCAGAAAGAGCTCGGCTTGGCGTGATCGGTAGCTCAGGGCCCGAGCGGCAGGCTCTTGAGCACGGTGTCTAGCTTGGACAGCCCCGCGACCTGATACAGCGAGTCACTCAGACCGATCACGAAGTCGTCCATGATGATGCTTCGTTTGACGGCCGACGTGGACTGCGTCCACCACGCCGAGCAGCTTGGGACGGTGCTGGCGACCGACGCGGTGTCTACGAAGGGCATCCGGCCGCGCTCCTTGATTCCGGCGCTGAGCGACACGTCGAACACCATCAGACCGCTGAAGGTGAGCTTGTCTGCGTACCGGCCGTTGCCTCCGCCGTCGCACACGGTCATGGGCAGCGCCAAGAGCCCCTTGGGCGCGAAGTAGTTGAAAGCGAGGTGGTTGGTGAGCGCATCGGAAGCGGAGCCACGCGTGCCGATCACGGTCTTGTGCTGCAGCTTGGGGTTGTTCAGCTCGCTGACGTCGAAGATCTGCAGCTGAATGCCGTTGAAGTAGGCAAAGCTGCCCTGATCGTCGGCGTCGAACCCGATCGCCAGCACGTGGTCTCTGTCCATCGGATGCATGTACGTAGAAAACCCCGGGATCTTGAGCTCGCCCAGGACGCGTGGCGTGAGCGGGTTCGCCAGGTCGATCACGAACAGCGGATCGGTCTTCTTGAAGGTGACGACGAAGCCACGGTCGCCGTCGAAGCGCACCGAGCGGATGTCTTCTTGCGGCGCCAGGTTGTTGAGCTGACCCACGACGCGTAGCGCGCCGTCCTGCTCGGTGAGGTTCACGATGTTGCTCGACACGCCGGGACTCGGTACCCAGCCGCTGCTGGTCGCTACGCGCAGCACCGAGTCGCGCTCGTCCATGCTGAACTGATTGAGCACGTGGCCGGGGATGAGTGTGCTGCCTCGGTACGGGGTGGCGAGCCCGTCGAGCGCAAACTTGTGGATGGTGCTCTTCTCGCTGGAGTCGCCGCGCACCGCATAACCAAGATCGGCGCCGTTTTGCCCGTCGGTTGCGATGTAGAGTGCCGTGCTCGACGCGTAGACGAAGCCAGGCTTGGTGGCCACCAGCTCACGCTGCGGAGTGCCGAGGTTGGTCAGGTCGAACGAGACCAGCGAGGTGAAGCTCGTCCCGCCGGCGGCTTGTGCGACCAGACCGCCGTCGCAAGCCACCGGCACGGCTTGTTCGAGCTGCGGAGTCTTCACGCGCACCCAGGGGAGAAAAAATTCGTTGGCAAGCCCGTCGACCAACGCGTTGGCTTGCTGGACCTTTTGCTGATAGGTCGTTTCGAGCTGCGCGGGGTCGGTGACGGCAAGACTCAGGTCTGCGCCGGGCGCGCCGCTGACTCCCTGATCGGCCACCACGGTGTACACCACGTCGCCGATCCGGCGCGAGTCTACGTAGCCGCCCGAGAACTCGTAGCTCCCCAGTTCGCGCGGCATGGCGGGTGTGCTCACGTCGAACACCGACACCTTGGTAGAACCTGGCTCGGCCTGCGATCGGCAGTCGTATCCGTACGTGCAGCCGCGCGCCGCCGAGGGGCCGCCGTTGCTGCCGCCTCCACTGCGGGCGTAGACCACGAGCTTGTTGCCTGCGAGAAAGAGACGCGTGGGTTCGCCCGAGATGCTCAGCTGCGCGACCTGGTGCGTGTCCGCAGCGGGCCAGGCGTCGATCACGTGCAGACCGGCCTTCGAGAGCACGTACACGTAGCCCGAGTCGTTCTTGACGAAGTCTGCCTCGTCGACGTCAGTAACCTGAGTATTGGTGGTGGAGTACTCTTGGGCGCCTTCTGTGTCTCCAGCTGCCGAGGGGGCGCTCGATGTCCTTCCGACTCCAGCATCCGCTTTTCCAAAGGATCGCCCACAGCTGACCTGGGGCTCCCCCTGATCATTCAGGTAGCGTACTTCGCGGGTGGGTAGGCACTTGGTCAGCAGCTGTCGGCGCTGGCCTTCGAGCGTGGCAAGCTGCGCGCTCTTCAAGGCTGGCCTGCGCAGGGCGGCCAGGTCTGCGCAGTCTGCAACGCGCAGCGCGGGTGACGTGTCGGCTGCGATCGGTGTCGCGACCGACACCGACTTGCCGGCGCCCATGGCCGCTGCGATCTGCTCTGATGAACAGCTCCAGATCGGGGCGTGCTCGATCGTCACGGAGTGGCAACCCACGCCTCCGTTCACGGTCTGTACGCCGGTGACGGTCCCTGCATCCGTTCGATCTCCTACTCTGGGAAGCTGTGCGTCCGAGCCCGCACGAGGCGAGCTCGGTCCGCCGACGTCATCGCCGTCGGACGGGCCATCGTCCAAGCTCAGATCGTTCGGCGTCGAGCCGTTCGAGAGGTCGCATGCACCGAGCTGCACGGTGAGTAGCGAGATCGAGAAAGTAAGGAAGCTGAGGCGAGTCATGGGAAGTCCTCCACGACGCAGCTCAGCACGGAGTGTACCAGTGCCGACACCCCGCGTTTTTGCGGAATTTTTAGAACTCGAGGGGGATCTGAAACGAGTCTGCAGCTGTCGCACGTGGCACAAGCTGGCTCGTTCCTCGACGTTGCGGACGGCGCTTCCTTCGGCTGGGTACGACGCGGCAGCGGACGCTCTGGTACGCACCCCTTTGCCGGCGCGCTCGCGACGAGTGCCCGCGGATTCAGCGTGGCAAGCAAGATGCGTGTCTCGTATGGTGGATTTTGGTCGCGGAGCGGGGTCGCACCGTCGAAGGTTCGTCTTGCTCGGTGTCAACGCTGCTCGTCGTCGTCGCACTGCCTCGTCGGCACGCGATCGACAGCGTATACAGCCGCGGTGACAGCCCCTCTCCTCAGTACGTCGATCGGCGAGTTTTCGCTCCACGAATATCACCTCTCCAGCGGCGGCCGGAGCTGGTCGTTCTTGCACACCGGGGCGGTCGTCACGGCGCAACAAGAGCGCGCGTACCTCGCTCGCGAGCGCGACCGCTTGCCGTACGGCGTGATGTTGTGGCCGGCATCCATCGCACTCGCGCACGACGTGTTCGGGCGTGGCGAGTTGCTGCGCGGCAAGCGCATCCTCGAGCTGGGTGCGGGCACCGGCATGCCAGGCATCGTGGCTGCGTCGCTCGGCGCGAGCGTGCTGCAGATCGATCACAGTGAGGTCGCGCTGCACGTCTGTACGCTGAACATGCAGCGCAACCACGCCACGGGCATCGAGGTGCGTGAAGTCGACTGGGACACGTTCGAGAGCGCCGAGCCGTTCGACTTCATCCTCGGCGCAGATGTCCTCTACGCGACGACCATGCACGAGAGGTTGCGCGCGATCTGCGAGCAGTACTTGGCGCCCGGTGGCACCGTGCTCTTCTCCGATCCACTCCGCGAGCAGAGTCTACCCATGCTCGAGGGGATGGAAGCGGGTGGCTGGCGCGTCTCGCTCTCCAAGTGGTCGGTCCAGATGGACGACGACGCGCGCTCCATCGCGGTGTACGAGGCCAGGAGGCCGTAGCGAGCGACCTGTGGTTTTCCAGCAAACTAGCGACAACACGTTGGGCTCTGTCTTCGCGGGCCTCGCGATGGGCACAAGCCTCGCGCTCGGCAGGTGAACGCCAGGGCGCGGCGCGAGCCCGAGTCCATCTAGCAGGGCCTCCCCGTTATGTGAGGGCGCAAGCTCGACTTCTTCGTTGCGTGCCGCCGACAGGGGCAGCCGCTCGCGAGCGAAGAAAAACAGGCACTCGAGCGCGCAGAGATCGTGCGCAAGCTTCCCGTCGGGTCCGATCACCCGTGCGCAGCTCGCGGTGCTGGAGAAGTAGTCAGACCCGCTCACGCGCGAGCGCGCCTACTTCTGCAATCCGAGATCGTACAGCTCGCGAATGCCGGCAAGCTTTCTGACGAAGTCGATGCGCAGGTCGATCAAGCGGCCATCGTGGATGTCGAACACCCAGCCGTGGATGCTCGGCGTACCGCCGGCCAGATAGACGCGCTGAAACACGGCCGTCTTGATCACGTTGACGCACTGCTCTTCGACGTTGAGCTCGACCAGGCGGCGGTAGCGCTGCCCCTCGTCTTCGATGGCCGACAGCTCTTGTTGATGAAGCCGGTACACGTCTCGGATGTTGCGAAGCCAAGGGTTGAGGATGCCGAGGTCCTGGGGTTGCATCGCGGCTTTGACGCCTCCGCACTCGTAGTGGCCACAGACCACGACGTGCTTCACGCCGAGGTGGGCGATGGCGTACTCGATGACGCTCAGGGCACTCAGATCGGTGGCACCGACGATGTTGGCGATGTTTCGGTGGACGAACACCTCGCCTGGCTCGGCGCCCATCAGGTCTTCTGCCGTGATACGGCTATCCGAGCAGCCAATGTAGAGGATCTGCGGACTCTGCCCCTCTGCCAGGCGCTCGAAGTAGCGCTCGTCGACGGCCAGCTTCTCGGCGATCCACTGCCGATTGTTCTCGAAAACCTGGGCGTAGAAGCCCTTTCTTAGGTCGCGCATCCCGGGGAGTACCACAAATCGACTTGCCGGACAGGAGACCGGCACCGTCAATGCCCCGGGCTACGGCGCGGCGGGCAACGCGGGGGGCTCCAGCGGCGGCGCCATCCTGCTCGAGGCACCGGAGGTGACCGTGTTGGGCGTGGTGGCTGCCAACGGTGCGAGCGGGGGCAGCGGCCTTTGGGAAGGCGCGACAGGGACGATCACCGGCTCGCCCGCGGTGCCGCACGATGCACCCGTCGGCATTGGCTCGGCCGGTGCCAGCATCAACGGCGGCTCGGGAGCCGATGTCAAGAGCGCCGGGGGCGGAGGGGTTGGTCGCATCCGCTTGAATGCAGCTTGCGCGTTGAACTTGGGCGCCAATGCTCTGCTCACGCCGAACGAGGGCACACCTTGTTACTCCGAGGGAAGTCTGCTCGCGCGCTGAGCAGCTTTCCTGTCGAACTAGCTAGCCCGGGTCGATCGATTTCGTAGCGAAAGAAGTCGATCGACACGACGCACTCCATGGTAGGCACGGAGCTTGGAAATTCGCCCGGCTGCGGCCTCCGTGACGTACGGCAAGCCACGGCTTTGTGCCTGAGGCTGTATGACGAGTCAGCGTCCTCCGTTGTGCACTGCGGTGTGGCTGATTGTTCTGTTGTCCAGCTGTACCGCAGAGGTCGCTCCGCACCACGACGACACAGATCGCAGCACCGCGTCCGATGCAAGCAACCAGCCCGGCAAGGGCCCGCGCCGCGACGCGTCAAACGTCGTCTCTTCAGACAGCGGAACCCTGAGCGGAAATGGCGCACCACGCGATGGTGCAGCGGGTCGTGTCGACGGTGGATCGCGCGCTGTGGCAGCAGACGCGGGAGCAGACGACAGCGAAGACGAAACTACCGATGGGGGAGCGGACGAGTTCGACGCGGGCGCGCAGGTCGATCTGCCACCCGGGGTGTCTTACCTGTTCCCGCCTCCCCACGGCGCTGGACTCTGCCCCGATCCCGCGTTGCGCATTCGCTTTGCCAAGCCACCCACGCTTGGCAGCGCCGGCAAGATCCAGGTCTTCGAGAAGGGTGGCAGTCTGGTCGTCACGGTCGACATGGCGGCGTCCACCCTCAGCGACACGCTTGGCGGCACGACCGTCAAGTTGATGCGGCCCGTCTTCGTCGAGGGCAACGAAGCGGTCGTCCGGCTGAAGAGTAAGGCGCTTTCGTACGGCAAGTCTTACTACGTGACCATCGATGCAGGCGTCTTCAAGCCCGCCTCTGGCACGTTCTCGATCAGCGGTGAGACGGGTTGGACATTCAGTACACGGGCGGCACCTGGCACGGTCTCGTCTGTCAGAGTCGCGCTCGACGGCTCTGGAGACTTTTGCTCCGTCCAGGGAGCCCTCGACGCAGTCCCTTCCAACAACCCGACGGCAGCGGTCGTGACCCTCGCGCCTGGGATCTATCACGAGGTCATTCATCTGCGCGGCAAGAGCAACGTCACGCTGCGCGGACTAGACAGGAAGCGCACCGTCATCGAGGGGACCAACAACGAGAACCTCAACCCCGGTACCGCGACGCGCGCGCTGGTCGGTTTCGATGGCACCAACGGTTTGCTGGTGGAGAACCTGACGATCCACAACCTGACGCCGCAAGGGGGCAAGCAGGCCGAGGCGCTCCGGCTGCAAGGTTGCGACAAGTGTATCGTGCGCCATGCAGACATCTTGAGTCTGCAAGACACCATCTTGTGGAGTGGGCGGATCTACGCGACCGACCTCTACGTAGAGGGTAACGTCGACTACGTGTGGGGCACCGGCGCCGTCTACTTTAAAGAATCCGAGTTTCGCACGGTGGGCCGCACCGGCGTCCTGGTCCAGGCGCGCAACACCGCCAACGCCTACGGCTACGTCTTCGTCGGCTGCAAGCTCACGGCAGACGGCGCATCCCCCAACAACATCCTCGCGAGGATCGACTCCAGCGTCTATCCGGCAAGCCACGTCGCGTTCATCGACTGCGAGATGAACAGCGTCGCCCAGGCGGGCTGGACCGTGACCGGAGGTGGCACGTCCGCGCTGCGCTTCTGGGAGTACGGCAGCGTAGACGGAGCGGGTCGGCCCGTCAGCACCAACGGGCGGCTCGGGGGCTCGTCCCAGATCTCGAGTGCACAGGCGGCGATGATGCGCGACCCAAGTGTCGTGCTCAACGGCTGGACGCCGCCGGACTGACCGGGCGACCGGCAAACACTCAGGATGATCATGACTTCCAGATCGAGCGCGCGCCCCATCCTGGCCAGCTTCTGTATCGCGGCGTTTTGGCTGGGCGCATGGTCGTGGAGCGCTGGCTGCGCTGACCCGGCTCAGGACGATCAGGCGGCAGTGAACGCGCCGTCGGACGCAGCAGTAGACCACACGCGCACCTCCGCTTCCGACGCGGCAGTACACGCAGTCGACGCAGGGCGCGCGCGCGTCGACCCTGCCGGCGAGGTCGCCGACGATCCTGACGACGACTCCCCAACGGATGCCGGTGTGCCTCGCGATGGCGGCCCTCCGCGCTCCGAGGCAGCCGATGCTGGTCTGAGCCGTCCGCCGACCGAGACATCGAGCGACGCCGGCGCAAGAGACGCATGGCCGTTTCCGACCCTGCCCGCGCGGCTCACGCTGCACATCGCGGGGGACTCTACCGCAGCGATCTTCCCGGCGAGCGACCCTACACATCGTGTTGGCTGGGCCGCGGTGCTGCGGTCGTTCTTTGCGACCGGCGTCGAGGTCGACGATGCCGCGCAGTCGGGCCGCAGCTCGAAGAGCTACCTCGACGAAGGGCTGTGGAAGGCGCTCAAGGCCAAGATCAAAGCGGGCGACTACGTGTTCGTCGAGTTTGGACACAACGACGAGAAGAGCGACGACGCGGCCCGCTACACCAACCCTGCCACGACCTTCCGTACCAACCTCGAGCTCTACGTCAAAGAGACGCGCGCAGCAGGAGGTGTCCCGGTGCTGCTGACGCCCATCAGCAGACGTCAGTTTTCAGGGAGTAAGATCGCCGCTTCGCACGGAGCGTACCCGGCGGCTGTCGTTGCGGTCGGCACACAGACCAACACTCCCGTGATCGACATGACGGAGAGGACACGCGTGTGGCTCGAGAGCCTTGGCCCCACCAGCAGTGTCGCGATGTTTGCCACCGACGACAATACCCACCTCTCCGCAAAGGGCGCAGAAGAGGTGGCCAAGCTCGCTGTGCAGGGCATCCGTGCGTTGGGCCTACCACTCGCAGAGCGCCTGGCGCCGTAGCGCAGCGGCCGGGAGCGATGCAGCGCGCGACGCCGCTCGCTAGCAAGCGGCGAGTGGAATGCGCAGCGCGCGAGCCGCGTCGAGCATGCGGGTATCGTAGCTGGCCAGGGAAACGGAGATGCCCTGGGCGCGCAGGAACTCCAGCGAGGCCAGATGCAGAGCGTCGAGGGTGCGAAGCTCCACTGGAAACGGCTCGAGGGCGCGCGACAGGATCGGTGGGGTGAGTTCGAGCAACGCCAACCGTCCCACCAGGTCGTGCGCTGCGTCGGCGTGCGTTCGGCTCAGGCGCCTCGCGTGGGAGCCAAGCGATGCTTGTCGTCGGAGGTCAGGCCGCATTCATGCGGGTAAGAGCGAGCGGGCTGCCGGCCTGTGGCGTGCGGCAAGCGGGGAAAAGTTCGGCGTCATGCGACAACCCTCAGCAATTCGCACGTCCTGTCAGTGGTATGACCACTGCGCCGTTCCGTCTGCCGACGACTCTGTGCCAACGTGCCCGCCACCCACAAAGCAGTGCGAGGCGCGACCATGATCCAGCAAAGGTTCTTCACGTTTCTCGTCGCGGCGGCACTCGGTGCGTGCAGCACCGACGATGGGAAAGCGGCACAGTGCGAAGGGGACGAGGCTTGCGAGCTCGACTCGCCCGATGCGTCCAGCGCCACGGGCGCCGAACGAGATGCAGGCGCGCGACCTCAAGCTGCCAAAGACGCAGGAGGCACGGCGGGCCGCGTCGACGCAGGAGTGCGTGCACAGCCGTCCGATGCAGGCCAGGTCGCAAAAGACGCCGCGCCGCCCGCAGTGCAAGCAGACAGCAGCGCACCGCCTGCGCCACCCAGCGGCGAAACCAAGCCGAGTGCCGGTTGCAGCGCAGCAGCGCCCATGGCGGGCACCGCGACCATCGACGTGATGGGTACGGCGCGCGAGTACATCCTTACCCTGCCCAAGAGCTACGACCCGGCCAAGCCGTACAAGCTCGTGTTCGCGTGGCATGGCTTGGGGGGCACCGCCGCGCAGATCGCGCGCACGTTTTACGGCCTGATGTCGCAAGCCAACGACAGCACGATCTTCGTGGCCGGACAGGGCCTAGAGACCTCCAACTCGGTCGGTAGCGGACCTGGTTGGCCCAACACCGGCGGACAAGACGTCGCCTTCGTCAAGGCGCTGTACGCGCGTCTGCAGACGCAGCTGTGCATCGACGAGAACCGCGTGTTCTCGGTGGGCATGAGCTACGGCGACATCATGTCGAACACGCTCGGCTGTCAGATGGGCGACGTGTTCCGCGCCATTGCGCCGATGTCCGGATCGGGTCCTGGCTACGGCGGACGCGGTGCCAGCTGCGTGGGCGACGTCGCAGTGTGGATGTCGCACGGCGACAACGACACCGTGGTGGCCACTGCGTCCGGCGAACAGAGCCGAGACTTTTGGGCGAACGCCAACCACTGTCAGATGTCCCCCACGCCCACGGAACCGAGCCCTTGCGTCGCGTACCAAGGCTGCGATCCGGGACGTCCCGTCACCTGGTGCGAGTTCGTCGGGGGTCACACGGTTCCCCCGTTTGCATCCAAGGCGATCTGGACGTTCTTCTCGCAGTTCTGAGCGTACGAGCGTCTGCGTACACGAGCGGCGAGATCGACGAGTAAGACGAGCTCGCAAACGCCGTGCAGAAAAGTCGTCCCCGCGATCAGGGTGTTCTGTAGACACAATGGCGATTTTTTCGAAGCGCCGATGTCCATGAACTCACCGTATTTGTGACTCGTCTAGTCACCCTCAAAGCTCATTGTGCGACGCGGACTTCCGGTTAGAAACGATGAGTAAGCGCAGCCGAGGCAAACACGCAGAGTGGCCGTGGCAAGCGCCGATCTCACCGCGAAGTACGGACCATGAGAAGTGCTTTCTTCAACGAAAGCAAAGGGGCGTTCTATGTCAAAAGCACAACTTCGTATCGTTTCTACCATTCTTGTCGCCGCGATTGGCTGTGGGGCGGACGGCTCCAATGACGAGCTCTCTGCTGACGAACAGGGCGTCGGCGAACAGGCGATCATCGACGAACCCGCAAACCGCGCCGACTTTCGCTCCGAGCTCCTGCTGCACGAGGGCTGGTACGGCGACACCTGGTCCACTTCGTGGTGCCCAGAAGGTACGTACGCGGGCGGCTTTTCACAGCGCGTCGAGAGAAGTCAGGGCGGCGGCGACGACACTGCGCTGAATGCGATTCGCCTGTACTGCAAGGCGCCTGGTGATGCGAGAACGACGCTGCAGATCGAGCCGCATCCCGGCGAATATGGCGACTACAGCAACGTTGCAACCTGCGCCACGCGAAATGGTTCACCCCAATTGATGATCGGAGGGAGCATCAAGCTGGAGGGCAAGCAGGGTGGCGATCATTGGTACAAACCATTCGACAACTCCCATGACGATACCGCGGCCAACAGCGTTCGTATGCAGTGCGAGAGCGGCGTCGCCGTGGCGGACCGCGAGGGCAAGTGGGGCGAGTGGTACCCGCAGCAAACTTGCCCGACCAATACGGCAGTCTGCGGCATCTCCGTGCGTGTCGAACCCAGGCAGGGCAAGAAGGACGACACGGGACTCAATGGCGTGAAGTTGTACTGCTGCGAGCGCTGACGCTCTCACTCCGCGTTGTCGGGAGGCGCGAGGAGCATGGCGAGCTCGTGTTCGCCGCGGTCTTCTTGCTTTTTCGCGCCGAACTTACGCCGCCGCCACTCGATCACGTCGTCGAACAGCGAGTATGCAACGGGCGTGGCGAGTAGCGTCAGCACCAGCGAAAAAGTCTGACCGCCTACTACCACGCCAGCGATCGAACGGTTGAGTCCGGCGCCGATGCCTCGTGAGAACAGCAGCGGCACCATGCCGGCGACGAACGCGATGGTCGTCATCAAGATGGGCCGCAGCCGATCGCGGTTGGCGTGGATGATCGCTTCCTCGCGCGGCATGCCGCGCGCACGCAGGTTGATCATGTGGTCGACCTGCAAGATCGCGTTCTTTTTCACCACGCCAAACAGCACGATGATTCCGAGCGCCGACATGAGCGACAACATCTGATTAAACATGAGCAGCGACAGGAGCGCGAAGGGCACCGTCAGCGGAAGCGAAAGCATGATTGTGACGGGATGCAGCCATGACTCGAACTGCGCAGCCAGTACCAAGTACATGAAGACGAGCGAGAGCACGATCGCCAGCAAGAAGCCCTGGATGGCGCGGTTGGTCTCGCGTGTGAGGCCCGCGGGTGCACCGGCGTAGCCGGCCGGCATGTGCAGGTCTCTGACGATCTTCACGAGTGCATCGGACACGATGCTCTGGCCGACGCCAGGTCCGACGTTGGCGGTGATCGTCACCTGACGCTGACGACCCAAGCGGTTGACCTGCGAAGGGCCTGCCATGCGCTCTACGGAGACCAGCGAGGCGAGCGGAACGGACCCACCCGTCGCAGTGGGTACGGTCATGAGCCCGAGTCCCGCGAGGTCCGCGCGGTAAGGCGCTTCGGCGCGCACGTCGACGTCGTACTCCTCGCCGCCCTCGTAGAACGACGAGACCTTGAGACCCCCGACCAGCATCTGCAGACTGTTGGCGACGTTGAGTACGTTGACGCCGAGGTTGGCGGCGAGCTCGCGGTTGACCCGCAGGCGTAGCTCCGGATTGCCGACGATCAGGTTGGAGTCGACATCGACCGCGCCGGGGAGCTTCTGCAGCTTCTCCACTGCCGCGGTCGCGTACTTGGCGAGCTGATCGAGATCGGGGCCGGTGATCGAGTACTGGACGGGCGCGCTCGAGGCTCCGGTGTTGATGGCGTTGGAGATCGAGACGTCGATGCGCAAGGTCTTGGGCTGGTGCGCGACCACCTCGCGGCGCACCTGCTCCATCATCTGGGCCTGGCTCCGCGGTCGTTTGGTCGGGTCGTTGAGGCGTACGTAGATGCTTGCGCGGTTCTGGGTCTGCTGCGTGTCGTTGCCGATCGACATCAGTGTGTGCTCGACGTACGGCAAGGCGCGCACCTCACGCGCAATGCCGTCTGCGATCAGCCGCGTCTGCTGCAAGCTCGTGCCCTCGGGGGCACGCACGTTCACCTCGAACTCGGCCAGGTCGTTTTCGGGCTGAAAGCCCTTCGGGATCCTCGCCCCCAGGGGCCCAATCGAGGCGAGCGCGACGATCGACAGCAGCACCACCGACCAGCGGTTACGCATCACCCACTCGAGCACGCGCACGTAGCTGCGCTCGATAGGTAGGTAAAAACGGTCGACCAGGCGCTCGAGACGTGTCTTCACGTGCGCCTCACCCTCGGGGCGTGGCGGCGCGAGCCAACGTGCCGAGAGCATGGGCGTGAGCGAGAAGCTGACGATCAGCGACACACCGATTGCGAACGCCATGGTGATGCCGAAGCTCTTGAGAAACTGGCCGACGACGCCGCTCATGAAGCCGACCGGCAGGAACACCGCCATCAACGAAAGGGTGGTCGCTAGCACGGCCAGACCGATGTCGCGGGTCGCGTTCCAGGCGGCCAAGAACGGCTTCTGTCGCTTCTCTTCGATGAAGCGCAGGATGTTCTCGAGCACCACGATCGCATCGTCGATCACGATGCCGACCGCCAGCGCCAGCGCCAGCAGCGTGATCATGTTGAGGGTGAAGCCGACCCAGTGCATCAGCGCGAACGTGCCGATGATCGAGATCGGGATCGCGAGTGCGGCGATCAAGGTGGAGCGGAAGTTGCCGAGGAACACGAGCACGATGATGGCCGCGAACAGCGCGCCCAGGACCAAGTGCTCGCGCACTGCGTTCAAGCTGGTGCGGATCGCCTGCGAGTTGTCGCGCACCACATTCAGCTTGATGCCGGGGAGCAGCTTCTCGATCTGCAGCATTCGTTCGCGCACGGCGTCTGCGACTGCCACCGTGTTCTCGCCCGACTGCTTGCGGACGGACAGCACCAGTGCCTGGGTCCCATTCTGAGAGGCCCAGGTCTTCTCTTCTTCTTCGCCGTCTTCGACGCGCGCGACGTCGCGCACGCGGGTCGGATGGTCTTGGCTCTCGCGCACGACGATCTGACCAATCGCGTCGACGGTCTCGACGCGACCTTCGATGCGCAGCGCCATACGCGTGGGACCCGTGTTGATGTCGCCACCGGGTACCGTGATGTTCTCGGTTGCCAGCGCGCGCTGCACGTCGAACGCGGTGAGACTAGAGGCGGCTAGCTTGATGGGGTCGAGCCAGATGTTGACCTGACGCCGACGGCCACCGAGGATGGTGACCTGACCGACACCGCTGATGTTCTCGATCTGGCGGCGCACTTTTTTGTCTGCCAGCTCGGTGAGATCGCGCTGACTACCGCTCGCGGTCACCGAGATGAGCATGATTGGCGCAGCGTCGGGATCAATCTTGGAGACGACCGGCGAGTCGACGTCTTTGGGCAGGTCGGTGAGGATCGACGAGAGGCGATCGCGCACTTCTTGGACGCCGACGTCGAGGTCTTTGGCGAGCCCGAACGTGACCATCACCAACGACACACCCTGACTCGAGCTCGAGCGCAGCTCGTCGATGCCGCTGATGGTATTGACGGCGCCCTCGATCTTGTCGGTGATCTCGGTCTCGACTTCTTCGGGAGCCGCGCCGTTGAGCGTGGTGGTGATCAGCACCGTGGGGAAGTCGATCTTCGGAAACTGATCGAGGCCGAGCGAGCCGTAGCCCACGATGCCTACCACCACGATCGTGAGCATCAACACCCAGGTGAAGACGGGATGGCGGATGCAGATCGATGCGAGCCACTGCATGGCAGGACCTCAGTAGACGAGCGTGCCGTCGGACAGTTTGTTAGAAGGATTGAGGACGACACGGTCGCCGGGCTTGATGCCATCGAGGATGGACAGCAACTCGCCGCTCGGCGGTCCGAGCTGGACCATACGCTGGCGTACACGGTCGCCGTCGACAATGAACACGCTGGGCGAGCCGCCGCCCGCGACGAGCGCTTGTTTGGCGACTACGGGCAGCTCACTGACACCGGTTGCCAGGTGCGCGGTGACGAACATGCCGGGCAACAGCGCGCCGTCGTGGTTGTCGACGACGGCTTCGACGACCAGGTCGCGCGTTCGCTCGCGTACCTCTCCGCCAATGAACTTGACGATGGCGCGGAACGAACGACCCGGGATACCCGCGCTCTCGAAGCGCACCTCGAGGTCGGGCTTGATCACGAAGATGTCGCTCTCGGGGACGGTCAGCCGCAGCCGAAGGGGGTCGTCTGCGAGCAACGTGACGACCTTACTGTCTGGGCGCACGTAGTCGCCCACGTGCACCACGCGGTCTGCGATCTTGCCTGCGAACGGCGCACGCACCGTGGAGTCTGCGAGCTGTTGTGCGGCTTGCTCCACCCGCACGCGCGCTGCGACCTCGGACGAGCCCTGCGTTCGACATTGCCCCACCGCGCGGTCGTAGGCCTGCTGGGAGATGGTGCCCTTCGACAACAGCTGCTCGTACCGATCGCAGTCCTTTTTGGAGGCGGAGAGCTGCTCGGTCGCAGTCTGCACGTTGGCGGTCGCCTCGCGCGCGGCGAGCACGGCCGTACGTTTGTCGAGCTGCGCGATGGGTGCGCCGATCGCCACGCGCTGACCAAGCTCTACGAATACGCGCACCACACGTCCCGATGCGTTGGCGGCGAGATCGGTGCGCTCGTTGGCGGCCAGCACGCCGGTCAGCGTGAGCTCGCGCGGCACCGGCCTTTTTTCGGCGGTGGCGGTCGACACGTGCTCACGCGCGGGGGGCGCCTTCGCCTTGGCTTCTTCTTTGGCTTTGCAGGCACTCAGCGCGAGCACCGAGAGCAGGATACCAATCGTTCGTTTGTTCATCGGCCTTGCTCTCCGATGCGGAGTCCACTGTCGAGTCGCAACGTGATGCGGGCCTGGGGCTACGGCCGCATCCAGAAGGAAGCGGCCCACCTCGCTCGGGCCACGGCGCCGGGACTATGGAACGGCTCGTACGTTATCGCAACGTGAAGTTGCGTTAGAACGCATTGCGGGCCCACCAGCGGCGAAGTATCACCTCGCTATCGCAACGCAATGTTGCGCTAGAAAGTTCACTTGGCGCCACCCACTCGCAGCAAAGCGAAGTCGCCGGTCACGCGTGGACTGCGTGTCGGCGGGCGTAGTGAGCGCGTGGTCAGCGCCGTGTTGTCTGCGGCGGCAAAAGAGCTGGCCAGGCGCGGCTACGTGGCCTTTCAGATCGAGGAAGTCGCCCGCGCCGCGGAGGTCAACCGCACCTCCATCTACCGTCGTTGGCCAACCAAGGCGCTGCTCGTCGAAGCGGCGTTGCGCGAGATCTCTCCTTTTCGTGAAGAGCCTCCGCAGACTGGAGATCTCAAGCGTGACCTCTCTCTGCTGCTGGTCCAGGTCGTGCGTTGGCTGCGGACCACCCAGGGGCAGAGCCTGCGTCGGATGATCGCGCACGACGCCCACGAGCCGGAGCTCGCCCGCATCGTCCAGGCGCTGCGAGAAGAGTCGCTTGCGCCGTGGAACCAAGCCATCGATGCTGCCAAGCTGCGCGGCGACCTCGCGCGCCAGGTCGACGCACGACTGTTGGCGCAGATGATCTTGGCGCCCGTCGTATTGCGCATCGAGGTTGGCGAGCGCGTCGACGCGCGCACGATGAGCGCGATCATCGGTATTGTCGTCGACGGGGCGAGAGCTGCCCGCAACACCCGCAAGTAGTGTAGCGAAGCCCTCGTTGATTTCGTTGCATGGCCAACAAGACCGCGGGCCGTCAGCTCGACCTGAGGCGCGGGTCTCAGAGCACCGGGATGACCACGCACTCGCGGGTGATCTTCAGGTCGTGCAGCTTGGCGTCGCGCAGCTTGGGGCAGGCCTGGCCCATGGGGTCCAGCACGATCTTCCTGCCGTCGTTGATCCAGTCGGTGCCGTAGTTGTAGGTCACGCCGTCGATCTCCACGCGCACGTAGGTCGGGTCTGGGATGTCCATCGACAGCTCGAACTCGCACGGCACCAGAGCGCCGGCGATGCGCGTGAGCTCGGCAATCAGCGTTGCTTCGTCTTCGACCGGGTAGTGCTTGCCAGTGCCGCCGTGCATGGCGAAGCCGTCCATGGTCATGGCAGCGGCGGGGTCGCTCGCGGTGTCGTAGCCGATGACGTAGGTCTTCACGCCGTCTGCAGTAAGGTCGTCGATGGCGGCGTTGGTGGCCGCGATGTCTTCGGGTGTGGTTTCGGCCGAACCGCCCATGCCGCAGGTGGGCTGGCCGTCGGTGACGAGCAGGACGTACTTGGGCGTCGGCGTACAGTCGGCGCAGGAGGTATCGAGGGTCTTGCGGGCAGCCACCAGACTTGCGCTCGTTGGGGTGGCGCCGACATCCGGAGCGGACCTATCGAGCGCGCTGGCGATCTTGGCGGCCGTGTTGAGGTCGACCGGCACGTTGACCTTGCCCGGTGTGCAGCCACCCATGCCGTTGCCGCCAAAGGTGCCGATGCCGGGGATGGTGACGCCGCCATTCGCGTCGGGGTCGGGGAACAGCAACAGACCAAAAGCAACGGTCTCCGTAAGCTCCGAGGTCAACTTCTTGATCGCGCTCACTGAGGGAAGCCAGCGATTTTTGCCCGCGTTCCGCGCGTCGCCGAACCCGACCATACTGCCTGAGCGATCGAGCACGATCAGGATGTCGGGCGCGTTGGGCGCGCCTTCGAGCCGGAGCTTGTCGCAGGTAGGAGGGCCTTCGTCGATGGGTGGACCTGCGTCCTTCTTGCCACCGACAGGCCCGCTGCTGATGGTCGGTGCCTTGCCGCCGCCGCTGTCCTTCTTTGCGCCAGCGTCTCTCGCTGCGCCCGTGCCGCCACCGGTGGTGGAATCTTCGCTGGCGGACGTATCGGGAGGATCGCTCGTGACCCGCCCGGGATCTCCCCCGCAGGCAAACAGGGTCGCGATTGTCAGCGTCAGCAAGGAGGAAGGTCGCATGTGGTTCTGTCTTAGAGAGCGGCACCCCCGGTTTGCACGAACAAATTCGCCGTTTGCCGAGAATTCGGCCTAAAAACTCTAAAACGCCAGAGTAATTACACGCGGCGCTCAGGAAACGTCCTGCACTATTCTGGACACGCGGGAACCGCGCGCGGCCGCTCATTCAACAGGCGAAGCACATGAGCGAGACGACTCGCAGCCGGTCGCGCTCCAGCTTGCGCACACGATGTGGAAGCACACCGCCGTGCAAGAGCAGCGACTGGCCGACTGCCAGGGGCACTCGCGTGGGCTGTCGTTCAGACGCGGCGAGCTGGGCCAGCGGCGTGTGAACGTCCTCGGCCCAGACCTCGAGTGCGGCGTCTGCATCGTCCGATTGGGAGTCGTAGAGGCACGTGATCAGAGCGAGATCACAGCCAGGAATGTCCCGGTGTACATCGAGGTGTGCGCCGCCGGTATAGATAGAAAAAGTGCCGCGCGCGCCTAGCGGCCGCGCCGCTCTACCGACCCGTGTAGACACGAAGTCGTGCAGCGCGGGGGACCCGAACAAGTGTGTCTGCACGCGCCCGCCGTTTACGGAGAAAAAACTGCGACCGGGCATGCCGCCGCGCACCTGCTCTTGGTCCTGGCCCGCGGGCTGCACATCGTGACGTGGGATGCCGGAGAACGCCTCGCTGCGCAGCGCCTCCAACGTGTGCTCATCGAGCAGTCCCGCGTAGCGTTGGAACCCGCCGCTCTCCCACAGCCGGGAGTCGGCCACCCGCGCGCGCTCCCGCTCGAGCTCACAGCGCGGACAGCAGCTCACGGCCATGATCCCGGGCCGAATGCCGGCGGTGCCGAAAACAAAACTTGGCGCACTGCGCGGCGCATTTCGGGCGCGAGGGTCGCCGTGCTGAGCTCCGTGACCGGGGCACCAGTCGGGTCTTGCACGACACCCGTCGCGCTCACTTCGAGGCGCACCGAGAACGTCTTGTCGAACGCATCGATCGCACCACTCAACGAGAAGCCGTTGCCCACCGTAGGGCCCACGATGAAGCCGAGCCGGACAAAACCCTCGCGTGCGGTGCGCAGGAGCTCGGCCGACGGGAGGTGCTGGGCGACCTTGGCAGCTACGGCGTCAGCGACCGCGATTGGATCACCCACGACGACCTGCGCTGCGAGGATGGGAGCACTGGACATGAGACCTCTCACCCGACGTCACAACGATTGCTCGACGGTGGTCCGGTTTAGCACGGGCAACTTGTGCCGTCGTACTGGTGAAGATCTGCCGTTTTCGTGCTCCAGAGCGGCGCGCATGCTCGCGGGCATCAAGACCAGACCGAGGTAACGATCTCCATCGTGCAGCGCCATCTGACGTTCCACCAACTCGTCGAGGAAACGAGTGACTGCTAGCAGCTCGAAGCGACTCCCCGGAAACGTGCGCTCGAGCAGGTGCAACACGGCCGCCGCGGACCTGACCTCGTCGATCGCTTCGACGATCCGGCGCTCGAACTGGGAGAGACGCATCACCTTCGGTGCGCCGTCACGATCGTCGTAGATGTGCATCCCGCCATCGGAGGTGGGCAGGGCGCGCAGCGAACCGGCACAGGGCTCTGTACGCAACCTATGCGCGAGCTCCGCGGTCTCGAGTGCACGCGAGCTCGGCGCGACGGACTGCTCGTAGTCGTAGTCGAAGTAGTACGCGATCTCGTTCAGCC
>JBEGTL010000017.1:0-34645 GCA_041179425.1 Pseudomonadota bacterium
CCGATGCGCTCGAGCACGCCGTCGAGCTGGCGCTCGAACGCGTCGCCAGCCAACCCCGTGAGGCCGTGCTTTTGCTCCCACTCCTGTCGTACCCAGCTCGGCGTCCGCACACAGTTGTGCCAGTTGACCGTGGTGCCGCCACCAAGCGTGGCCCCGGAGATTACGGACACCGTGTTGTCTGCGGTGGGGTTGAAGCCACCACGCCAGTACAGGTTTTGGTACGCCCACATCTCGAGCTGGTTGAAGTCGCCCTCGGCGAAGTAGCCACCCGCTTCGAGCACCACGACCTTGAGCCCGCGCTTGCTGAGCTCGCCCGCGATCACGCCGCCGCCTGCGCCCGAGCCCACGATGCACACGTCTGCTTCGAGCGTGAGCTCGTCGACCTCGACCTCGAGCGGCTTGATACGTTTTTCACTCGGCTTGGCCGCGCGAACCGGACCCGGGTACGAGATCGCGGGCCAGTTGGGGTTTTGACCCGCTGCGTCAGGCAACGCGTAGCAGAGGCTGAGCACGAGCTGCTGCAGACCGAGTACGCCCTGCGCTGCCTCTACCGAGCTGGCCGCGACACCACGGATGGTCTGCTCGGCCACGGCGGCAGGGACACTCGCGAGCCCCAGCTGCGCAAACGCGTCGAGCAGCCCGACGAGCCCGGTGCGTACCGGCTCGGCCAGAGCGCTATCGATGGTCTGCGCGGTCACCAGGTCGATGCCAAAGTCACTGGCTTTGCGGGCCCAGAAGCCGTGCGGGTCGTCCGCCTGCGGGAGGCTCGGGAAGATACAATCGCAAAACGCGCGCAGGCTCGCGCGCCGCGCTTCGGTCCAGTCGGTCGCCATCGCTCCACTCCTTTGGGGGAAGACCAGACGCACTCGAACCCAAGACGCCTGAGGGAGTCAACGGTTACCAGGAAGCATGACGAAGAGCATCGACCGGGCCGACACATACGTTGACGTCACGCGTGGCGGAGTCAGGACTCGGCAGTCGCTCCGCTTCGTGCGCGCGCGAGCAGGCGGTCGAGCACCTCGGCGACGAGTGGATCGCCCTCCCACGCGCGCACGCGCTCGAGGTCGGTGATACCCGAGAGGGGAAGGCGCTCGAGGCCGCGAGCGGCCGCCAAGCGCGTGATGGGGAGGAAGAAGCCCTCGGTGTTCTCGACGACGCCGAGCAGAGCGATGGTGGACTCTCGCGCGTAGCTCGAGCTCAGCGCCGAGATGGCGGCGATGCTGACCTCCGCGTCCTGATCGCGCAGGGCACGCTGGAGCGGCATGTGGTCGTCGCGGGTGAGTCCTCCCAGCCCGTGCACGGCCGCGGCACGCGTGAGTGGGTGGTAGTAGCCCTCGGCGTTGTCGAGCACCGCGAGCAAGGCGCGGCGCGCGCGCCCTCCGCCCGAGACCGACAACGCTGTCGCCGCCGCCACGGCCACCTCGACACTACGGTCGCGCAGCACGCCGACGAGCGCCTCGATGGCTTCTTCGTCGCGGTGGTTGGCCAGGGCCTGCGCCGCCTTGGTGCGCGTCTGGTAGTCGCGTGCGCCGAGCAGGGCGAGCAGCTCTGGGAGCGCACTCACACTGGTCTTGCTCTGGGTGCGCGGCGCTCTCTTTTTGGGCGTGCCGTCTAGCAGCTCGGCCAGCTCGGGGATGCGCGCCTTGAGCCGCTCGAGCCCATGTTGCGTGACCCGCTGCAGCGGCGTCGGCCAAGGCAATGAGCGCAGTAGACCAATCACCTTCTGCAGGGGACCGAAGGTAGGTCGCAGCAGCAGCTTGACTCGTTCTTCGCGAAGCATCTGCAAGATCTAGCAAGCGACGGTTTCAAGTCGATGCTTGAAAGACCTTTCAGCCTCGCTGCAGCAATTTCACGAACGCCGCGTGCGCCTCGGCCAGCTTGTCCTCGAACCTCACGGCGTGCGGCACGTGGCAAAACTGCGGGTGCGAGGCCCAGGTCTCGCGTAGCCGGGTATCGACTGCGATCGCCTGCGCGAGATCTTCACGGCGCACCTCGTTGCCATCCGCGATGGACAGCCCACCCACCGCGGCACTCTCGAGGAACAGCACCGCGTCGTAGCGCGCGAGCTCGTTTTGCCAGCAAGTGGCCATTTCTTCGAAAAAAGCCTGGTGCCCGGCCGGCCAGTAGCCGCCTCCGTCCACCGTGCCGCGGTCGCACAACAGGATCTGGTCGCCCGTGGCGCGCCCCTCGTGCACGCGCTCCAGCTCGCGCTGCACGTGGAAGATGGCGCTCTGCACGGCGCGGCGCTCGCTCTCGTTGTGCACCGCAGGGAAAACGTGCCGAAACATCAGCGTCGCCACCTCGGGGACCGGCACCACCTGGTCGGAAAAGCGAGACGAGAGCTCACGCCACAGCGTCGTCTTGCCCGCTCCTGGACCTCCGCTGACCGCAACCCGTCGAATGGCCAAGCCAACCTCTAGGCTCACCCTACTGCAAGACCCCACCCCCGCGCGACCCCGACCCACTCCGAATGGTACGTCGCATCAGATCACGATATCGGGTTGGCACTGTGCTGAGCAGCCGTCGTAGTCGTTGAGGTTGCCATCATCACAGCGCTCGCCCTGCGCCGCGTCCACCGTGCGATCGCCACAACGCGGGCCCTTGGTGCACGTCGCGCTGCAGCCGCCGTAGCGGCCATCGTTCATGAGCGTTCCGTTGTCGCACTGCTCGCCCTTCGCCTTGTCGACGACTCCGTCGCCGCAGCGGGGCGCCAGCACGCAGCCAGGTCCGCAGCCGCCGTACGCACTGCGGTTCTGACCGTCGTCACACGCCTCTCCGTTGGACGCCTGCAGCACGCCATCGCCGCAGCGGTCGCCCAGCTTGCACATCGCGGTGCAGCCGTTGTAGCCACCCACGTTGAGGACGGTGCCCATGTCGCACTGCTCGCTGTAGGCCGCGTCGACCTTGGCGTCACCGCACGCCGGACCTTTCTTGCAGTCCTGCGTGCAGCCGTTGTACTCGCCCCGGTTCAGCTCGGAGCCCATGTCGCAGGCTTCGCCCTTGTCGATCTGCACGATCTTGTCGCCGCAGTGCGGTCCAAAGTCCTGACACGTGATGTCGCAGCGACCGTACGAGCCGTCGTTGCGCGTGTTGCAGGTGCCATCGGGGCAGCCCGACGACGCGAGGCACCACAGTCCAATGTCGGCGCCGCCCGCGCACAAGCTGTCCGTGCAGGTGCCACCCGTGCAGCCCATCGAGGGCGAGCAGCTCTGCATGGCGTTGAGTCCGCCCGCGCACATGCTGCCGTCGTCGCAGGCTTCGCCCTTGGTGATGATGCCGTCGCCGCAGGCGCTCACACACACGCTCTTGGCCGCGATGAAGCCCGTCAGCGTCAGGTCGAAGTTGGACTGGTTGGTGTGACGCTCGGCATGAAACAGCGTCATCTCGTAGACGTTGTTGGGCGTCAGGCCAAGCGTGCGGGTGGGCGTCGCACAATCGGGCGTGGTCTTCACCGCGTTGCCGACGTAGCAGTCCACCGTCCCGTTGCTATTGAGGCGAATGGTGCGGCTCTGCTGCGAGTGCAGGCCGCCGAGGTCGAGTGCGAGCTTGCCGCCGACGAAGACCCACACATCGTCGTCGCCGGAGAAGGTGAGCACCTCGCCGCCGTTGAACTCGAACCAGTGATGGATCTCGGTGCTGAACCCGAAGTTGTGTCCGTTGCTCTTGTTCTCACGTGCGAGCGACGTGGTGGTGGCAGGCGGGATGATCTGGGGAACCAGAAAGCCACGGTTGTCGAGCGGGAACAGCTGCGAACCGAACGTGGGATTCCTGTACGAGCCGTCGGACTGCTTCACCATGTCGACGGTGTCGACGTACTTGACGAATGGAGCTGCCGTCGACGGACCCGTCAGGTCGTTTCCGTACCACTGGTCGAAGTTCGCCTTGCTGGTGCTCTGCGCGCCGCCCTGACAGGTCGAGGGTAGCGCGGGCGTTTGCGGGTTCTTGAACTCGCACACGCCGGTGTACTGCGGCTTTCCGGCCAGCAGCGAGTCCATCACCATGCCCGTGGAGCCGCTGCCGCCGAACGTCTCGAAGTCAGGGTGTTTGCTTGCGCCGTTGAGCGGCAACGAAATGAAGTCTCGATAGACGACCGTCAACGGGAAGGTGGCTGGCAACACGCCGCGCACGTCGTGGCACTTGAAGCCGCGCTCGATCTTGCAGGTGCTGGAGCAGCCGTCATCGTCGCGCAGGTTGCCGTCGTCGCATTCCTCCGCCGTGTCGGAGGGCAACCGGATGCCGTCACCACACGAAGACGTGCACGGCTGGCCCACGGCACAGCTCGGCTCGATCACGCAGTTGGGTCCACAACCATCGCCAGCGATGGTGTTTGCGGCGCCGTCGTCGCAGGTCTCGTTGCCTTCGACCTTCCCGTCGCGGCAGACCGCCTGATGGCACGCGGAGAGGCCACCGACGCCAGGTTCGCAGGCGTAGCCAGACTCCACCGAGCAGTTGAAGCAGCCGTCATTGGCGGCGGTATTGCCGTCTTCACATTGCTCGCTGCCGGCCACGATGTCGTCGCCACACATGGCGGCAGTGCACGCGCGTCCCACGCCCGCGCACTGCCAACCTCGCTCGAGTGTGCAGGTCGCGGTGCAGCCGTCGCCGGGCACCGTGTTGCGATCGTCGCACTGCTCATCGCTGGTCAACGAGCCGTTGCCGCACACGCTGGTACGCGTGCACGCGCCACCCAGCTGCGGGCACGAGAAGTTGGCCTCGACCGCATCGCAGGTCGCGCTGCAGCCATCGCCCGAGACCGGGAAGCCGTCGTCGCAGGCTTCGGTGCCCGCGCGAACGCCGTCGCCGCAGCGCTCGGCCACACACAGCACGCCGGCCGTGGGGCACAACCAACCTGTCTCGACCGTGCAGGTGGCCGAGCAGCCGTCACCCGGGATGACGTTGCGGTCGTCGCACGCCTCGCTGCCCACCACGATGCCGTCGCCGCAGCCTGCCGGCACGCAGGCCACACCACTCATCAAGCAGCTCCAGCCAGACTCCACTGCGCACGTCGCGGAGCAGCCATCGCCCGATTCGCTGTTGCCGTCGTCGCACGGCTCGCCGAGCACCAGCAGCTTGTCGCCGCAGACGGATGCACAGGCACCCTCGGTCGCAGGACAGTTGAAGCCCGCCTCCTTGTGGCAGCTCGCGTCGCAGCCATCGCCATCGTTGCTGTTGCCGTCGTCGCACTCTTCGCTGGTCGCCCGCTTGCCGTCGCCGCACTCCGCAGGCGGAACGAACACGGTCGCATCGCGTGTCGGCTGCGCTGCGTCGGCATCACGCGTACGGGCGTCGACGACGACTCCGCTATCTTCTGGTCCGCCATCTCCGGTAGGGAGTACGACGCCGCCGTCCTCGTCGTCGCCGGGCTCTTTTTCGGAGCCACATGCGTACATCACCAACGACAACAGGAGGAATGGGGCGCGCAGTCTCGTCATCGGTTCGGCAATCTCCCTCACGCACTCTCGTGCGAGGCGATCATCGCAAGCGCGCTCCCCCATGTCTGCGTGGTCTATCTCTGACGTGTGCGGGGCTTGTAGTGAGTGCCCGCACCCGTGGCATGCGCCCTGCAAACCTGACTGCACATGTCGTTCTCTTCAGTCTTTGCCTCTCCCTTCAAGTCGCGATTTCACGCGAAATCTGGACAATCTTACCGTCGTATGGCGACCGGCCTAGCGCTCACATTCGTGGTGGGCTGTGGCGATTCTGACAAGCCGACCGACCAAACGCCCTCACCCTCGAGCTCCGAGTCTCCTCTGGCCGACACCAGCTTCGGGTTCGTCGCGGTCGAACCCATCGAAGAAGACGGCAGCGCCACGGGCGTCAACGTCGCTCCCAACCTGGTCGAGCGCGACTCCGACGTGCGAGAGGCGCTGCCCATGCTCGCCGAGGCCAAGGTCTCGGTCGCGCTGATGGTGCAAGCCCACAAGCTCGAGGTCGCGGACGAGACAGACGCGTTCTTCAAGTTGATCGAGGACATCGAAGCGCGTGGACTCGAGGTCTACCCGGTCCCCGTCCTGAGTGCCGACGAGGGCTACTTTCCCAACGCGACCAACGTCGACACGTACCTTCCCGTCGTGCGCAAGCTGGTCGCCGCGTGGAAGGATCACGGGCTCAAGCCCTCGATGCTCGTCGTCGACATGGAGCCGCCGCGCGAGCTGACCGAAGCGCTGGGCTCGCTCGACCTCGGCAAGGCCGTGCCCAAGGACCACATCGATCGCGACCGATACAGCAAGGGTGCAGCGGCGTACGCGGCGTTGGCCGACGAGCTGCACGCAGCAGGCTGGAAGGTCGGCGTCACCACGCAGGCCTCGCTGCTCGCCGACTATCGAGATGACGACGACGATCTACGTCAGTACTTCAACGTCGTGCTCGACGGGGTGAGCTGGGATCAGATCGACTTTCAGCTGTACCGCTCGGCGTACGAGTCGCAGGCGCCGGGCCTCGACGCTTATTTCGTCTACGACTTTGCGCGCACCGCCATCAAACAATATCCCGGGATCACCGTGGGCGTGGGCCTGGGTCTGACGCATCCAGGTCCCGTCTTTCCGGGCACCAACACGTTCGCGAGCAGCAAGTCGCTGCGCGACGACGTCGAAGCAGCCGTGGCCGCTGGCGTAAAACGCGAGCAGATCACCGTCTACAACTTGAAGGGCATTTTGCTGGGCCCGCCCAAGTGCGAGAAGGTCTTGTCGTGCAAGCCGAGCGAGTATCAGTACGAGGCCAACGACCCGCGCTCGTGGTTCGTCCACGCTGAGCCCGGCAAGGTGCCGTCCGATGCGTTGTCGACCAAGGCACTCTGGGAGCAGCTCGACTTGATGGACGGTCTGCTCGACCTGAGTGAAAACAGCCAGTCTGGTCTGTGACGGATCGGTGGCAAATCCGCGGCAGAAACCGCGAATTGCGAGCCGCGTAGCAGACGTGATCAGTCGCCAGGTGAGGCGCAGCGAAATGCCCCTGTGACGCCGGCAGGTGTGACGCGACGCGCGAGAGCGCTCGGCATCTGCGCACACTCTGCGCGCAATGCGTACGCATCGTGCCTCGGAAACTACCGAAAGAACGTTCGCGCGCGCAGACTCGCCTGGCATCCCCGGTCGTGGGCACCGGGCTTGCAGGCTTCCTGCCAGACAGCCACTGGAGGTCCCGATGACGGCATTCTGTGTCAGCTCCACGAGTCGCTCGCGCCCGCTGACGTTCATGATCATGACCGCTGGCGGGGCCGAACACATCCCCGAGCCCATTCCGCCCAATCAGTCCGTCGAGACTTCCGAAGAAGACTCGCTCGAGCAGCCTCTGCCCACGGACCAGGGTCTACCTCTGGGTCGCCCGGGCAAAAAACAGATCGACGAGGACGAACACGGCCCCGGCTGACCGCTACGCTGCTTTGTACGTCTCTGCGAGCGAGCGCTCGAAGCGTGCGATCAGCGCCGAGTGATCTTCATCCCAGGGATGAAAGTCGCGACGGTAGTACCTGAGGTACGACGGGATCAGGCGCGTGAAGTAGCCGCGTGGTCCCCAGTACGCCCACCATCGTTTGGCCACGTAGCCAGGGCGCGAGAACACACCGTCGCGCGCCATGTGGCGCACGTGCATGATGCTGACGCCCACGATGAACGCCACGCTGATGTTCAGCATCCACTTGCGCCGCGTCTCGTAGTCGCCGCCCACCTCGTGATAGACGTCGAAAGCCACGGACTTGTGATCGAGCTCTTCGATCGCGTGCCAGGTCCAGACCGAACGCAGGGGCTCCACCGCCGACTCGCGCAGCTCGGTCTCCGCCAGCCAGGCCTCTGCCATGATCGCCGTGAAGTGCTCGAGCGCGCAGGTCACCGCCAGGTCGTCCATGGGCGTGCGCTTGGACCGACGCTCGACGATCTCCTGCGCGATCGCCGCTTCGATCTCTTCGGCATCGAGACCGAAGCAGTTGAGCCAGCGATTGAACACCTTGTGCTCGCGGCTGTGCAGGGCCTCTTGGCCGAGGAAGCCGCGCACCTGCGCAAGCAGGCTCGGATCCTTCACCTGCCCGCGGAAGGCGCGGACCGCATCCATGAAGAAGCGCTCGCCCGGTGGGAACAGCAGCGAGAGCACGTTCATCAGGTGGGTGCTGTACGCGTCGCCGCCCATCCAGTAGCGAGGCGTGTCGCTGGGGATGTCGAGCGACATGTCGCGGGGAGAGATCTCGCGTGCGCGAGCGAGGGTCTGTGCTTTTTGCATTCGGCTACCTGATCCGATCGTGCCTTGCCGAGGGCCTCGGCTGAGTGGCAGATTGGGCCGATATGGGTGACAGTTCGGGCCACACTCGAGTCGCAAGCAGGGACGATTCGATCTTTGGTCCGGCAGAGTACCTCGCGCACCTGGTCGACATCTGCGGCCGCTTCCATGTGCGTCCCGAGCAGCTCCTGAAGGGCACTGGCGTCAAACCGTCGACGTTCGAGCGCCCCTCCGCCGTCGTGTCCAAGGCCAGCTCGATGCGGGTGGTCGAGCGCGCGCTTGCGCTGACCTCTGAGCCGGGCCTCGGCTTTTACTGGGGGCTGTCGCTGAAGCTGTCGTCGCACGGTCCGCTCGGTTTGCTGGCCATGACCTCGGGCACGCTGCGCGACGCCATCATGGTGGCCGAGCGCTTCATGCAGCTGAGGGCAAGCGAGCTCGCACTGCGCACGCACCAAGCAGAGGGCGCGCTGGTGATCGAGTTTCACAACCAGGTGCCCGCCCACCTGCGCGTGTTCTTCAGCGAGGCCATGTTCATCATGCTGCTGCACGTGGGCCGCGCGCTCGTGGGTCATCCCATCGCGGCGCGCTGCGAGCTGCCCTTCGCCGAGCCCGCGCACTTCCGTCGCTTCGCACACCTCATGCCGGACGACGTGCGCTTTGGCGGCACCGTCAATCGTCTGTTCATCCCCACCGCACTGCTCGACGAGGCCGTGCTCACCTCCGACAGCGTGATGGCGCGTCGCGCCGAGCGCGAGTGTCAGCGCGAGCTCGACGAGCTGCGTGCGCGGGCTTCTTTTTTGTCCACGCTGCGCCGCCACCTCTCCCCTGAGCGCGGCGACTTTCCTTCGCTCGAGGAGCTGGCCGAGCGCACCCACAGCTCCACGCGCACCATCAAGCGCAAGCTCGCGCTGCAGGGCCAGAGCTACCGCAAGCTGGTCGATGAGCTGCGCAGAGATCGCGCGACCGAGCTGCTGACCGCAAGCGATCTGCCGCTGGAGAAGATCGCCGCGCAGCTCGGCTACTCAGACACCGCGAGCCTGCACCGCTCGTTTCGCCGCTGGTTCAAGTGCACGCCCGAGGCCTACAGACAGCGGCGCTGAGCAGCTCAGCCTACGTTGTCGATCCACTGCTTGAGCGGCTCGAAGATGAGGCGTGGAAGCTTGCGCAGGTCGGCGATGCTGGAGGCACCCGTGAGCAGCATGACCGCTCGGATCTCCCGCTCGATCTGATCGACGAAGCGCTCGGCTTCTTCTTTGCCACCGCGCACGTGCGCTTGCAGCATGGGTCGCGCGATGCCGGCCGCGCTGGCGCCGAGCGCCAACGCACGCACCACATCGACGCCGCTCTGGATGCCGCCGGTGGCGATGGTCTCGAGGCCGACCGTCACGCACGAGTGCACACTGACGGCAGTGGGGATGCCCCAGTCCCAGAGCAAGTTGCCGAGCCGCGCCTGGTCGCCCTCGGCGCGCAGGGTCTCGACGCCCACCCACGACGTGCCGCCCGCACCCGAAGTGTCGACCGTGCGCACGCCTGCGGCCTTGAGCTTGAGCGCAGTCTGCAGACTGAGGCCGCAGCCAGTCTCCTTGCCCACCACCGGCACCGGCAGCTCGGCAACCAGACGTTTGAAGGTGTCGACGCCACCGCGGAAGTCGCGGTCGCCACCCGGCTGCACGATCTCCTGCGCGGGGTTGAGGTGCACACACAGCGCGTCGGCGCCGATCTCGCGCACCATCTCCGCGATGTCTTTGCTCGCGAGCTCGCGCGCCTGCACCACGCCCACGTTGCCGAGGATGAGTGTCTTGGGGGCCCACTCGCGGACCTGATAGGTCCACGCAGTGTTGGGCTGACGCTGCATCGCACGCTGACTGCCGAGGCCGAAGCCGAGCCCACGCGCCTCCGCGATCGATGCGAGATCACGATTGACCTCGGCCGCGCGCTCGGTCCCTCCCGTCATCGCTGCGATCACGATGGGCAGCCGCAGCGACTTGCCGAGCAGCGTGACACCGGTGTCGATCTGATCGACGTCGAGGTCGGGCAACGACTGGTGCATCAGCTGCACGCACTCGAGCAACGTAGTGGTCCCCTTGAACGCGACATCGTCGGTCGCGCACAGGTCGAGATGATCGTCTTTGCGGCGCTGGATGGGGGAGTTCATGGGTACGACACGCTGACTGCGCGGAGAAGAATCGGCCATGGAATCTCCTCGCTATAGCAGAGCTCGGCCGGTTGACGCGCGTGGGGCTCTGCGAGCATGCTCCGCGCCCATCCTTTCTTCTGGAGCTTTCGTGCCCCTGGACCCCGGCCCCATCGACCTTTTCCTGGCCGACGTCAAGACCCGCGTCGATCGGCACCTCACCCGCTTTTTCGAGCAAAAACGGGAGCATGCCCAGAGCCTCAGCGACCCCAGCCGAGAGCTCGTCGAGGCCGTGTTCGACTTCACGATGCGCGGCGGCAAGCGCACCCGCCCTGCGATCTTGATCGCAGGTCACCTGGCCATCGATCCAAGCGCCGACCTCGAGCCCCTGCTCGATGCCTGTGCGGGCCTCGAGTTGCTTCAGAGCTACTTGCTTATCCACGACGACTGGATGGATCAAGACGACGAGCGGCGCGGGGGCACCACGCTGCATCGTTTGTTCGCCGATCGGCTGCGCGATCCCCACCTCGGCGCCTGTATCGCAGTGCTCGCGGGTGACCTCGGCAACGCCTTTGCCATCGAGCTGGTGGCGCGCAGCGCCACTATCAGCAAACACAGCGCGGCCGCTCTCGAGGCGTTCTGGACCATGCAGCGCGACGTCGTCTACGGACAGGCGCTCGACCTCATCGCCTACCGCGACGTGGCACTGATCCAGCGGCTCAAGACGGGCAGCTACAGCGTGAAGGGACCTTTGCTGGTGGGTGCGGTCCTGGCCGGCGCAAGCGCGCAGCAGCGTGCGGGCCTCGAGCGCTACGCCGAGCCTGCCGGGCTCGCCTTTCAGGTGCGCGACGACATCCTGGGCGTGTTCGGCGCCCCCGAGAAGACGGGCAAGCCCGCTGGCAACGACCTGCGCGCAGGCAAGCGCACCCTGCTCATCGAAGAGGCCGAGTCGCGCCTCAACGAGCGCGAGCGCGAGCCTCTGACCGCCGTGCTGGGCAAGACCGACGCGAGCGAGAGCGCCGTGCGCGCCGCCATGGACCTGCTCGATCGCAGCGGCACCCGGGCTGCGGTCGAGACGCGCATCGAAGAGCTCGATCGCCAAGCGCAAGCCGCCTTACAAGCCGGCGGACTCAGCGAGCTGGGTCGCACACGACTCGAGCAGCTCGCACGTATGTTCGCCTACCGAGATCGGTGAGCCATGAGCGTCGGACACGGCAAGGTCATCCTGCTTGGGGAGCACAGCGTGGTGCACGGGCGTCCTGCGCTTGCCCTCGCGGTCACGGGCGGCTCCGAGGTCAGCGCGACCCCCGGCGGCGCGGTCACCACGCTGCACATCGAGCCGTGGAACGTCGACGTCGACACGGGCAGCGAACCCAACGTCGGACGCGAGCCCTTGCAGCAAGCGCTCAAGGTCGCGCGCAAGTTCTACGAAGACGAGCTCGAGTTCGCTCTCTCGGCGACCATGCGCGTGCCCAGTGGCGCCGGCATGGGTTCGTCGGCGGCGCTCGGGGTCGCGGTGCTGCGTGCGCTCGACAAAGCGCGCGGCATCACCCGACCCGACGAAGAGATCTACGAGCGTTCGCTCAAGTGGGAGCTGGTGTTTCACGGCAACCCGTCCGGTGTCGACAACGCGATGGCCACGCACGGCGGCATGGCACAGTTCATCAAGGGCCAGCCGCTGCTTCGTGTGGTGCCAAGGCACCCCGTGAAGCTCGTGGTCGCGTACAGCGGCTCGTCGTCGAGCACCAAGCTCATGGTCGACTCGGTCGCGCGTCAGCTCGCCAAAGACCCGGTGGGCATGAACAAGTCGTTCGACGCGATCGCGGCCATCGTCTCCAACGGCAAGCTCGCGCTCGAGACGGGTGACCTCAAGAGCCTGGGTCAGCTGATGACCATGAACCACAAGGTGCTCAGCGGCATGATGCTGTCGACCGACGCGCTCGAAGAGATGATCGCGGCCGCGATCGCTGCAGGCGCGCTCGGCGCAAAAGTCACGGGCGCGGGCGGCGGCGGCTGCATGGTCGCGCTGGTCGATTCCCCACAGACCCAGCGCGCGGTGTCTGCCGCGCTGCAAAAGCTGGGCAAAACGGTCTACGACGTGGAGAGCGGTGCATGAGTCAACAAGCGACTGCGATCGCGCGCGCAAACATCGCGCTCGCCAAGTACTGGGGCAAGAGCGACGTCAAGCTCAACCTGCCGGCCGTGGCCAGCATCTCGCTGACGCTCGAGCCCATGCGGACCCAGACCACGGTCACGTTCGACGACTCGCTGCCCGACGACGAGCTGGTGCTCAATGGCAAGCTCAGCGACGGCAAACCACGCCTGCGCGCCATCAAGGTGCTCGACCAGGTGCGCGCGCTCGCAGGCCTCAGAGTCAAGGCGCGCGTCGAGAGCGCCAACAACTTCCCCACCGCCTCGGGGCTCGCTTCGAGTGCATCCGGGTTTGCCGCCCTGGTGGCCGCGAGCTGGAGCGCCGCCGGCCTGCCGCGCGATGACGACCGCTGGAGCGCGATGTCCCGCCAGGCGAGTGCGTCGGCTGCGCGCAGCATCTACGGCGGCTTCGTCGAGCTGCCCAAGGGTGTGCCCGGCGACGCTGCGCTGTCTGCCAAGACGGTCGCGCCTGCAGAGCACTGGGACGTGCGCATCGTGGTCGCAGTCGCCAACGAAGGTGCCAAAGACGTCGGCTCCACCGAGGGCATGACGCTCAGCGAGCAGACGTCACCTTACTATCGCGCGTGGGTCGACTGTTCTGACGCGCTGGTCGAGGAGGTGCGCGCCGGCATCCTCGCGCGCGACCTGGTGAAGGTGGGCGAGGCGATGGAGCAGAGCACGCTCGCCATGCACGCCTGCATGATGGCGTCGCGTCCGGGCCTGATCTACCTGCAACCTGCCACGCTGGCCGCGCTCGCCACGGTCAAGCAGCTGCGCAAAGAGGGCATCGAGGTGTACGCGACCATGGACGCCGGTCCGCACGTGAAGGCGCTCTGTCACGCGCGCGATGCCGAGCGTGTCGCCGCCGCGCTAGAGGCGACCCCCATGGTGCTGCGCACGCTCACCGCGCACCCTGGCCCGGCTTTGGAGATCGTGTCGTGAGCGAGGGGCTGCGACTCATCTCGGCCAGCGCCCCTGGCAAGCTGATGATCTCGGGCGAGTACGCCGTGCTCGAAGGTGCAGTCGCCATCGTGGCCTCGGTCGATGTGCGTGCGCACGCGCGCTGGACCGAAGACACCAGCGCCACGCTGCCTCCCGAAGCACGCGAGACCCGTACACTCGCCGAGCTCGCACTCGGGAAGGTCGAAGGCACGCTCAGCATCGACGCCAGCGATCTGCGCAAGTCGGGACGCAAGCTCGGGCTCGGCTCGTCGGCGGCCGCTTCTGCTGCCGTGGCCGGCGCGCTGCTCGCCACGCACGGACACGACCTCAACAGTCCGGCCGTGCAGCAGCGCGCGCTCGAGCTCGCGCTCGCGGGCCACAAAGCGATCGCGCCCGAAGGCAGCGGCGCAGACGTCGCTGCGGCGGCGCTGGGCGGCTTCGTTCGTTTTCGGCTCGAGAACGGCAAGCTCGCCGAGGCCACGCGCGTCAGCTTCCCGAGCGCACTCGCGACGCGCGTGGTGTGGACGGGCAAAGAAGCGCGCACCAGCGAGTTCGTACGCGCCGTGCGCGCGTTCGAGGCCAAAGACGCACGAGCCTTTGGCTTCTTGCGCGACGACCTGATCGATCGTGCGGCGCGCTTTGCCGACGCCATCCAGCGCGACGACGCCGAGGGCGTGATCGCCGCCGCGCGCGCGTACGGTCTCGGCATGGGACAGCTCGGTCGCTCGGCCGGCGTCGACATCGTGACCACGGAGCTCGCGCAGATTGCGCAACTCGCCGAGCAGCACGGCGGGGCTGCCAAACCTTCGGGGGCAGGAGGAGGCGACGTCGCCATCGCTCTGTTTCCCAGCAACGACGCGGCCCTCACCTTCGATGCCGCGTGCATCGAAAAGGGCCTCGACCGACTCTCGCTCACGCTCGGTGCCCCCGGCGTACGCGCCGACTGAACCGCCTCGCGACCCTCTCGCCCCAGAGAAGTAAGTATGCCCTCCTCGCGTATCCCTGGTTTTTACAAGCTCTCCATCGAACAACGCGAGCGGCTGCTCAGTGAGCAGCTCGGGATCGAGTCGCTTGCGGCGCTGGCTCAGGGCGGCATCTCGCTCGACGTCGCCGACAAGATGATCGAGAACGTGATCGGCTTGTTTGCGCTGCCGTTCGCGGTCGGCCTCAACCTGCAGCTCAACGGCAAAGACTACCTGGTGCCGATGGTGGTCGAAGAGCCGTCGGTAGTCGCGGCCGCTTCCAACGCATCGCGCATGATCCGCGAGGGTGGGGGCTTCTTCGCCGAGTCGGACGACCCGGTGATGATAAGTCAGGTCCAGCTCGACGACGTGCCCGACCCCAAGGCCGCGTGCGCATTGGTGATCGAACACAAGGCCGAGCTGCTCGAGCGAGCAGACGCTGCGGTGCCCAACCTGGTGCGTCGCGGCGGCGGCGCGCGCGGCCTCGAGGTGCGCGACCTGGGCGACGGCATGCTGGTGGTGCACTTCCTGATCGACTGTCGCGACGCGATGGGGGCCAACCTCGTCAACACCGTCGCCGAAGCCGTTGCCGACCGCCTGGCCGAGCTGACGCGCGGTCAGGTGGGGCTGCGCATTTTGTCCAACCTGTGCGACAAGCGCTGCGTTCGCGTGCGCTGCTCGGTCCCCACCTACGCGCTGGCCGACCAGGCCGACGCGGGCCCCGCGGTGCGCGACGGCGTGGTGCGTGCATCGCGTTTTGCGGAGGCCGATCCGTACCGCGCCACGACGCACAACAAGGGCATCATGAACGGCATCGATCCGGTGGTGCTAGCGACAGGCAACGACTGGCGCGCCGCGGAGTCTGGCGCGCATGCGTTTGCGGCGCGGTCGGGCACGTACCGGCCGCTGTGTATCTGGCGCAAGGGTGACAACGGCAACCTGGAGGGGTCGATGGAGATCCCGCTGGCGTTGGGGATCGTGGGCGGGCCCGCTCGTGTGCATCAGGGCGCTGCGCTTGGGCTGAAGATCGCCGGAGTGGAGACTGCACAGGAGCTGGCGATGTTGGCTGCCTGCGTGGGGATGGCTTCGAATTTGGCGGCTCTTCGGGCTCTGGCTACAGACGGGATTCAGCGGGGGCACATGGGGCTTCACGCTCGTCAGGTGGCTGTTGCTGCTGGGGCGGTTGGGGACGAAGTGGAGCGCGTTGCGCAGACGATTCATGCGCAGGGGCATGCTACTTTGGATGCTGCTCTGTTGGCTCTGGCTGCTCTGCGGGCCGGTCGCAAGTAGGGGTCGCTGATCGCTGATCGCTGATCGCTGATCGCTGATCGCTGATCGCTGATCGCTGATCGCTGGCGGTGCTTCGTAGTCTGGAGGCTTTCTCGACCCTGGCGCTGCGGGAGGGGGAGTACTCGGCGAAACGTGCGGCGGGGCCCCCTTCCCATTCGCGGGTCGACGCGCTTCGCGCGATTTATTTTGTCCGCTCAGCAGAGAAACCTTCGGTTTCCCACCACCGCACGTTTCGCCGAGTACTCCCCCTCCCACAGCTCGCGGTGAGACTCTTGGTACGCGAGGGAGAGCCGTCTGAGGGGTGTACTAAACTGGGGGTTCGTCCGGTTTTTTGGGGTTTTTGGGTTAGTTTTGATTGGGCGCGGAGTTCTTTCTGAACGGTGCTGCGCAGAACCTGAGCAGACCGCAGACCGCAGACCGCAGACCGCAGACCGCAGGGCCGCGCAGATGCGCGCGCTGGTTGACGTGCACTACAGTAGGCCGTGCTCACGTATTCGTACTTGGTGACTTGGATCCTGGGCGGACTGGTGCTGGTCACCGTTGTCTTCATGCGCCCTCAACTGCGGCCCTACTGGTTGGGGCTGGGGCTGATGGGGTTTGGGGCGACCGGTTTTGTGGCGCTGGGGTTGGGTGTTCCCGCGCTGCCGCTCACCCTCGTCTACGCTGCGATCGCTGGCATCGTGGGGGGCGCGCTCGGCATCGGGATCGCGCGAATTAGACCGCGCACGCCACCGGTAGGGGTGCCGTGATCATTTCGGCGCAGCCTTTTGCCTCAAGCGGTGCACCACTGCCTCAGGTGAGCACCCCGTAGGGGCCACAAACGCAGGCCTTTGTCCCACCTTTTTGCTGGCCCGCTTACTGCTAACGCGTCGGCTCATGCGCCTGTTCACCTGTGGCTCCTGCGGGAGCACCGTCTTCTTTGAGAACGTCCGCTGCACACAGTGCGGCCATAGCCTCGCCTACCTCCCAGACGCCCGACGCGTTGTCGCGATCGAGCCGGTTGAGGGCGACCCCTCGCTGTTCAACGCTCTGTCCGAAAAGGCGCAGGGCCAGCGCTATCGTTTGTGCGCCAACAGCACGGACTTCGGCGTCTGCAACTGGGCCGTCCCGGAGGCCGACGACAACCCACTGTGCGAGGGTTGCCGTCTCAACGAGATCATCCCCGACCTATCCTCGCCGGAGAACCTCGGCAAGTGGCGTAACCTCGAGATGGGCAAACATCGGCTCATCTACGCACTGCGCGGACTCGGCTTGCCCATCGAGTCGCGCGCCGAGCGCCCGACCGGCATCGTCTTCAAGTTCATGGAAGACACGCCCGACGGTGCCAAGGTTTTCACCGGCCACAACGATGGCGAGATCACCATCAACATCGCCGAGGCCGACGATCCCTTCCGTGAGAAGTTGCGCAAACAACTGGGTGAGGGCTACCGCACGGTGCTCGGCCACTTCCGGCACGAGATAGGCCACTACTACTGGGACCGCTTGGTCAAAAGCTCGCCCTGGCTGTCCGCCTGCCGTGCGCTCTTCGGAGACGAGCAGGTCAGCTACGAAGAGTCGGTCAAACATCACTACGCGAACCCACCGCCGAGCGACTGGCCTCTCCACTTCGTGAGCTCGTACGCGACCATGCACCCGTGGGAAGACTGGGCTGAGACCTGGGCGCACTACCTGCACATGGTCGACACGCTGGAGACGGCGCGTGGCTACGGTCTCGTGCTGCGGCCCAAGCCCGTAGACGGCGCTCCGCAGGTCGCACTCGCGGCGCGCACCATCGATTTCGACGACTTCGACGACTTGTTGCGAGGTTGGGTGCCGCTAACGGTGGCGCTCAACAGTCTCAACCGCAGCATGGGCATCGTCGACCCCTACCCGTTCGTGCTCAGCGCGGACGTGATCGAGAAGCTCCGCTTCGTGCACGACATCATCGAATACGTCGACGCCAGCGTCGAGATTCAGCAAGAGCTCGCTTCGCGCTGGGAGTCCCGGTACGCATCGGGTGAGAAGACCGAAGAGCCGGACGGCTCCGACGAAGCGCGCGGCCAGTCCGAGGGTCTGCAAGCTGGGGCTCCGGCGTGATCGAAAACGGCGTCTTGATGCAGTACTTCCACTGGCTGAGTTCAGCCGATGGGACACTCTGGAAAGATCTTCGCGAGCGCGCCGCCGAGCTGGCCGGCCGGGGCATCACGGGGGTGTGGATCCCACCGTCTTACAAGGGTGCCGGGGGCAACACCGACCAAGGGTACGGCGTGTACGACCTGTTCGATCTGGGCGAGTTCGACCAGAAGGGCACCGTCCGCACCAAGTACGGCACCAAAGACGAGCTGCTCGTCGCGCTCCAGGAGCTGCGCGAGCACAAGATCCGCGTCTACGCGGACATCGTGTTCAACCAGCGCTCTGGCGCTGACGAGCCCGAAGACGTCGACGCACGCAAGGTCGATCAGACCAACCGCAATGCCATCGCGGACGAGGTCATCAAGATCAAGGCTTGGACCAAGTACACGTTCCCGGGCCGCGGGGACAAGTACTCGGCCATGAAGTGGAGCGCAGAGCACTTCACCGCGGTGGACTTCGACGCGAATGCGCCGGACGAACAAGACACCTTGTACTTGTTTGCGAACAAGACCTTCTCGGGCGATGTCAGCTTCGAGCAAGGCAACTTCGACTACCTGATGGGCTGCGACGTCGACGTGTACCACGAGCAGGTGCGCGACGAGTTGTTCACCTTTGGCCGCTGGTTCGTCGACACCACCGGCGTCGATGGCTTTCGGCTCGACGCGCTCAAACACATCCCGGCCACCTTCTTCAAGGACTGGCTCAACCACCTGCGCACGCACTTCAACGGCCGCGAGATGTTCGCCGTCGGCGAGTACTGGAGCCCCAACCTTGGCGAGCTGCAGACCTACCTCGAGAAGGTCGAAGGCACGATGCGCCTGTTCGACGTGCCCTTGCACTATCAGTTCCTGGCGGCCTCGCAGACCGGCAACGCGTACGACATGCGCACCATCTACAACGGCACGCTGATCAAGGAAAACCCACTGGTCGCAGTGACGTTCGTGGACAACCACGACACGCAGCCAGGCTCCTCTCTACAGTCCTGGATCGAGCCGTGGTTCAAGCCCATTGCCTACGCTCTCATCCTGCTGCGCAAGGAGGGCTACCCCTGTATCTTCCACGCGGACTACTTCGGCCACGAGGGCGAGAACCCAATCGCCTCACACAAGCACTTGCTCGATGCGATGCTCGAAGCCCGCATCAAGTACAACTACGGCGACCAGCACGACTACTTCGATCACCCAAACTGCGTCGGCTGGCTTCGCACCGGTGATGCCGACCATCCTGGTGCGCTGGTCGTCGTGTTGTCCAACGGTGATGCAGGCACGAAGCACATAGAAACTACGAAGCCGAACGCGACCTTCACGGACTGCACGGGTCACTGCCAAGACACGATTACGACAGACGATCAGGGAGCCGCTGATTTCACGTGTCCTGCTGGTTCTCTCTCGGTGTGGATCCAGCAGTGACACCGCTCGTCTGCTCGTCTGCTCGTGGACAAGCGCCAACGGGTGGCGTCCACGCGTAGGCCGGAGGCTGTCTCGACCCTGGCGCAGCGGCGTCGAGGTGGCGTCCACGCGTAGGCCGGAGGCTGTCGAGACACCCTACGGACCACGCGGCAACGCCAGTCGAGCGACCGCTCTAAGCAGCCACCCGAGCGACAACCCACTCGATCACCACACGAGAAACGTTCTCCTTGTTGATACGAGAGATCTGCTGAATCCCAGTAGGACTGGTCACGTTCACCTCAGTCAGCAGATCGCCGATCACGTCGATGCCCACAAAGTAGAGCCCATCTTCCCGAAGACGAGGTGCGATCCGAGCGATGATCTTACGGTCGGCATCGTCGATCACGCCAGCAGCAGCCGTCCCACCCATTCGCAAGTTGCTTGCGATGTCATCCGCCTTCGGCACCCGCAGCAGCGCCCCGATGGGCTCCCCATCCAACAGTAAGATCCGCTTGTCGCCCTGCTTGTACTCCGGCAGGTAACGCTGAATCATCGCCAGTCGTCGCCCGTTGTTGGTCACCGAGTCGATGATGGCGCGCAGGTTGGGGTCGCCCTCCAACAGCGCCATCACGCCCTCGCCTCCCGCACCATCGATCGGCTTGATCACGGCGCGCCCACCCACCTGACGCACGAAGCTCTTGATGCGCTCGCGGTGGCTCGTCACCATCGTCTCCGGCATCAGCTCGGCAAACTGGCACGCGTACAGCTTCTCGTTGGCGTCGCGCAAGCCGCGCGGATCGTTGAGCACCAGCGTCTTGCCGCGCAGCCGCTCGAGCAACAGCGTGGTCCACAGGTAGCTGGTGTCGAACGGCGGGTCGGTGCGCACGAACACCGCGTCGACCGTCTCGAGGTTGACGTCCTCGCCCTGCGCGAGCGCCACCGGCTCCAGCGGATCGCGCTGCAAGTTCGCGCGCCGCACGTGTGCGTGGAGCACGCCGCCCACCAAGAACAGGTCGGTGGGCAAGCAGTGGTCGACACGATGCCCGAGGGCCTGCGCTTCCAGCATCAAAGCGAACGAGGTGTCCGAGTCGATTTTGATGACGGACGGCGGATCCATGAGGAACAGAAAGCGCATAGGGCGCTGCTACAACGACGGCGCGTCTACCGCAACAACAACCTGCTCACTCGCCACGCGGCTGACCGCCCTTACCAGGGTCGCTCGCCGCATCGAGCCTGCGCTCGGCACCACCCACGATATGGATGGCCTGCACCTGTGCGGACCACTGCGTACTCACCACCTTGTGCCCACGCGCGGCCAGCTCGGCGAGCACCGGCGCGGGCACGTCGCGCGCCTCGACTTGTTCGGGCTCGGCCTGACTGTGCACGCGCGGACCCACCACCGCCAAAGAAGGATGCAGACCGTCTTTCAGGATGTAGAGCGCGACCTGCTCGACCGCAGTAGGGATACGACTGCCACCACTGCCACCGATGCACAACACAGGCTCACCGTTCTGCAACACGATGGTGGGCGACATGGACGAGATCGGACGCTTGCCGGGACCCGGCAAGTTGGGGGCTCCGCCGACCAGGCCAAACGCATTGGCCTTGCCGACCTCGCGCGCGAAGTCGTCCATCTCGTCGTTGAGCCAAAAGCCACCCACCCCGATGCCGGCACCAAACGTGAGGTTGACGGTGGTGGTCACCGCCGCGACGTTGCCTTCTTGGTCCACGACGCACAGGTGCGACGTGCCGCGGTTGTCCGGCGTCTTGGCGGCCGCTGGCGGGCTGCTGAGCGGCAGCGCGTAGGCGTCCGGAGCCAGGGCCAGCGCCGGATGATAGCGAGCCGCACGCGCCTCCACACGCGCGTCTGCGGTGAGCTCAGCGAGGGGCACTTTGACGTGGTCGGGGTCGCCGAAGTAGCCCTGCCGATCGAGGTACGCGCCCTTCCACGACTCGACGAGCGCATGCTGCCGCTCGCTGCTCTTCCAGTGTTGGTCGGTCGGGAGCCAGCGCTCGAGCAAGCCGAGGCTCGAGAGCATGGTGTAGCCGCCGGCACTCGGCAGCGGCGCCGTGGCCCACTCGTAGCCGAGCCGCGTGGCGCGCACCGGCTCGCGCGTCACCACGCGGTACTTGGCGAGGTCGGCCGCACTCAAGATGCCGCCCTGCGCCTTGGCCGCGGCGACGATCTGCTTCGACAGCGCACCGCTGTAGAACAGCTTGGCGCCCTCCCTACCAAAGCGCTTGAGCGTGTCGGCCAAGGCAACGTTGGTGGCACGCTTGCTCGCCACGGCCGCAGGGCCAAACACGCTCAGCAGCAGCGGGTCGCGCGCGAACGAAGCGCCGGGACGAGCGATCAGCGAGAGCGTGTGCGCACTGACGTCGAAGCCGCCGCGTGCGAGCGCCTCGGCAGGCGCCACCACCTCGGACAGAGGCTTGCTGCCAAAACGTTTGACCAGCTCGCTGATGCCGAGCGGCTCGCCTGGCACCCCCACGGCGAGGCCACCGCTACGCGACCGCCCGCTTGCGGCCTCGGGCGACTCCCCTTCGCGCGCACGAAACAGGGCGCTGGTGCTGGCGGCCGGCGCGGTCTCACGAAAGTCGAGGAAGGTGAGCGTCTTGTCGCGCGCCCGGTAATACAGGGCAAAACCACCGCCGCCCAGACCACTGCCGGTGGGGCTGGCGACACCGAGCGCGAGCATGGTAGCGGCTGCGGCATCGGCCGCGTTGCCTCCGCGCGCGAGCAGCGATGCACCTGCGGCAGAGGCGTCGACGTGATCGGCCGCGACTGCGTACTTGTGGAACACGGGGCCATCGGCCGAACGCACCGAGCTGCCGATCGGCAGCGCAGCGAGCGACGACAACACCAACGCAGCCGTGCGAGCGAGATGCTTCATGCGCGCATCGAACCTCACCCGCGCCGCCCGTGCAAGCCGATCGCCGTCTTCCACAAAAGACAGCGATCAGAGTGCGCGCAAACTGCCGCTAGACAAAACCTTGGGCGACGGCGGCGTTGGGGAGCAGCCCGTGAGCCTCGGCGTAGTCGTTGGTGTAGCGGGTGGTCTTGCGGTAGCTCTCGCGCGTGTTTTTCTCGATGGCGCGCTCGACCAGCGAACCGAGGCCGAGCGCGGAGACGCGAACGTCGAGCTGCACGACGTGGGACATGCCCTCGACGTGCGGCGACACGGTGATGACGCCCGAGATGTGGGTCGTGCCGGCCGCGACGCTGGTGCGGTTCACGAACTCCCACACGCTGCGCGCGGGATCGTAGGCGCCTTCTTCGACGTAGTAGATGCGGCCACGGAGCTGACGCTTGAGCAAGTCGGGCCCACTGAGCGGCGGCTCTGCGCGCAAGCTGCGCGTGACGCGACCGTCGGCGTGGCGCTCGAGGCTGAGCACCTCGTAGCTCTCGAAGCCGAGCTCGCGGTACAGCCCCGCGTTGTAGTCGGCGTCGAAGAACAGACGCTCCCAAAAGACATCTGGGCGCACCCGAAAGACACTCTCGATGGTAGCCAACACGCGCGGAGTCTTACTCTTCAACGGAGAGCAGGACCACCGTGCAGTTGTCTTCGCCACCCTGCTCGTTGGCGCGCTCGATGAGGCGCTTGGCAATGCCGTCGAGATCGCGCCCCTCGACCACCACATCGCGAATCTCTTCGTCGGTGAGCATGCCGCTCAGGCCGTCGGAACAGAGCAGGTAGCGGTCGCCCAGCTGCGGCTGCGCGGGCACCAAGTCCACCGTCACCGTGTCTTGCATGCCGAGGGCGCGCGTGATCACGTTTTTGGGGAGCTCAGCCTGTTGTTCTTTGGTCATGTCGGGCATGACCAGCAGGTAGTCGTTGAGCAGCGAGTGGTCGCGGGTGAGCTGCTGGATCTGCCCCTCGCGTACCAGGTAACAGCGACTGTCCCCAACGTGGGCCACGTACATGGCCTTGCGCTCCTTGGAGAACAGCGCGCCGACGACCGTGGTGCCCATGCCGTGGACGGCGTGGTTGCTGAGCGAGGCGTCGAAGATCTGTTTGTTGGCCAGCTTGATGCCGGTAATGAGCCGGTTCTCGGCCATCGACAGGTGCGGGTCGAAGTGGAACGGCCAAGTGGCGTCTTCGCTCTGTGTGGCGCGAAAAAAAGACGCGATCGTGTGCGTCGCCATGCGACTGGCGACGTCTCCAGCTTTGTGTCCACCCATTCCGTCGGCGACCACGAAGAGGTCGAACTCCGGCAGAATGCAAAAGCTGTCTTCGTTATGCTCCCGTTGGAGCCCAACGTCTGATAGGCCTGCCGCGACGATGTGCATGGACTCCCGATCCGGGCCCGAACTTCCTCACAAGGTTCACGGGTTCCGCGAAACTGTCAAGCGCCTGCGCCCCAAGTCGCACACCCTTCGTGCGATGACTCCTCGGAGACTGACGACGGCGAGGGCGGTGCTGCTGATCGCGACTTTTGTCTCCGGCGCATGTGGGGGCGATGCAGCGACCGTCGAGGGGGCCCTGGCCCGCGCGGCGTCGGCGCTGGGAGCGCGCGACCACGAGGCGCTGTTCGCCGTGATCGATCAACGATCTCGCTTCGCGCTGGCGTCGGTCTACAACGCCCGCAAGCTCGCCGCGAAAGAGATCCGTGCCAGCTACCCGCAAGAGGCGCAGCACGTCGCGCTGGCCGAGCTCGGGGACGCCGTCGACGCAGAGAGCGACGCTGACCTGTTCCGGCTGCGCTGCGGAGACGTCTGCCTCGATGCGTTCGCCGCAGAGCTCGGAGCGCCTAGCTCCGTCCAGGTCGACGACCGGCTGGCCACCGTGACCACGGTGCGAGGCACCCAGACGCAGCTGTACCGGGGCGATGACGGCAAGTTCGGGCTGGTGTGGGAGACGGCGGCCCTGGTGCGCGAGCGTACGCGTGCAGCTGCCGAGCTCGACCTCATTCGTAAGAACGGGCAGCAGTACCGGTCACAGCGCGCTCTCGAGGGTGTGTCCCACTGACCGGAAGACTGCTTCCATGTGGTAGCGAGAGTCTGCACTTTGCGTCACTCGGTATCTCGGCAAAGCGAGGCAATGCAGGCACCATTCGAGGATGCCCAATGCAACGGGCACCATTCGAGGATGGCCAGAGCGGCGGGGCCATCGAGGAGCCAGTCAGATGAAAAAAATCGGCTCGTCGGACGAAGCCGAAACCGGCGCCGCGCAGAAGCCCCGCGTCCTCAAGCGCGAACAGATCCTGTACGTGGAAGACGAAGACAGCAACTGGCGTGTGGCCGAGCTGCGGCTCAGCAACGGCTACGACTTGCGGCGCGCCGAGAGCTCCGAAGCGGCCTGTCGTATCCTCAAGCATAGCGGCACCGAGCTGTCGGCAATCTTGATGGACATCGAGCTGCGCGGCTCCGAGCTCAACGGTGTCGAGCTGGCCATGCTGATTCGCGGCAAACGAGCGGAGCTTGCGCAAGTGCCGGCCTACGCGCGCGACGTCCCCACGCTTGCGCAGACGGCCATCATCTTCGTCACGGCGCACGGCGGCCGATACACCGATGCGCAGCTGCTCGCCGCAGGTGGCGACAAGGTGATCCCCAAGCCCGTCGACTTCGGCGCGCTCAGCGTCGCGCTCACCCAGCTGCATCTCTCCCGCGCCGCACGCGGCAAAAGAAGTAGCTAGCGGCCACTCAATCGACGAGGCCCTCGAGCACGGTCTGCGCGAGCGCGCGCACGCGAGGCTGACCGAGATCGGCGAGCGGGACGAGCGACTCGCGGCCTAGCGCCGCAAGCGTGACCAAGGCCTCTTCGCGCCGGCCCAGCGCGTCGAGAGCGGCCGCACGTACGACTCGCGCTTCGAGCACCACACTCTCGTCGACCCCTTGCGTGGCCTCGAGATCGCCCGCGAACTGCAGCGTTTGTTTGGCCTCGCCGAGCTCGAGCTTGGCGTAGCGCTCGAGCAGATCGAGTCGTTGATCGAGCTCCAGGTCGCCACTGGGCGTGCGCCCGGCGAGTGCGACCAGAGCGCCCTCTGCATCGGAGCCGCGCAAGTGTGTGACCGCGCGCGTGTGCCGCACGAGCGCCACCTCGAGCGGCGAGAGGGGCTCGAGGGGCACGGCATCGACCACGCTGCTGGCTTCGTCGTACTGGCCGTGCGCGTCGAGCAGCTCGGCCAACATCACCGACAGCCGCGTGTGCTCGCTGCGCGTGCGCTGTTTGACGGGCGCGAGGGCGCGCAGGGCACGGCGCACCTCGGCGATGGCGCGGGGCCGCTTCTCCGGGGTGAAGAGCGCGGCCTCCCAGCGTGCCTCGCGCTTTTCGCGCGATCCAAAGCGACCTTGCAGCAAGCTCGCGCCAAGGAGTGCGCTCAGCAAACCGACCGCGATGGTCCAGCCGAGCCAGCCCATGCCGCGCGCGTTGGCCCATACGATGGCGGCCGACGCGACCAAAGCGACGACCAATGCCCGTGACATTCGTTGCGCGAGGGAGCGCATGCGCCCACTCATAGCAGAGGTCGTCGTGGCGCCGACAAAGCTTGTATCATCGGTCGGCTGGCTCACCCGTGCAGATTGGGTCGCTCACGCGGAGCCAAGATGACAAGCTGCGCCGGCTGGTCGTACCGCAGTCAGCTCGGTAGAGTGGGTCGGTGCGCAACGCCCTGACGCCTTTGTTATCGGCACTTCAAGGTCAGCTCTCCGGACACGCGTACACGCTGGTGCCCCGCCTGCTGTACGGCCGCGGGCTAGAGGCTCCCCCTGCGGAGAGCTGGAGCACGCGCTGTCGCGAGGACGATCGCGAGCTCACCATCACCGGCTTGCTCTCCGAGGTCCCGTCCGCAGACACGCTCATGATCGTGCTGCACGGCTGTGGCGGCGCGCCCACCAGCCACTACGCGGTGATGGCCACTCGCTACTTCTACGACCAAAAGGTCAGCGTGCTGCGACTGGCCTGGCGGGGTGCCGACCTCGGCGGCGAGGACATCTACCACGCGGCGCAGACCGCCGACGTGCACGCCGCCATCGCCGACGCACGTTTTGCCGGGTACAAACGCATCTGGCTGCTCGGCTACTCGCTGGGCGGACACTGCTGCCTGCACGTCGCCCACGAGACCCGCGACCCGCGTGTGAAGGCGGTCGCGACGGTGTGCCCGGTGTTGCACCTCATGCAGACCAACGTGGCGATCGACGCGCCGGCCCGCGGCATGTACCGGCGCTACGTCCTGGGTGGCCTGCTCTCCAACTACGTGGCGTACGCTGCGCGTGGGCAAGCCCCAACACCGCTGCCTCGCGTGCGCCGCGCCACTACGTTCCGGGCGTACGACGCACTCACCGTGGTGCCTCGCTACGGCTTCGCGTCGGTCGACGACTACTACACCCGCGCCTGCGCTTCGCGCGTGCTGGGCTCCATCGCGCTCCCCACCTTGGTGGTCTCGGCCCGCCACGACCCCATGCTGCCCTGGCAGATCGCCGAGGCGGTGCGACCCACGTTCTCGAAGTCGATAAGCTTCCTGTGGGCCGAGCGTGGAGGTCATGCGGGCTTCCCCAAGGATTTGGACCTGGGAGAAGAAGGGCCGCTCGGCTTGGAGGCGCAGATTCACGCTTGGTTGCGGAGGAAGAGCTAGCTGCTCTCCAGCGAGCACGAACACGAACACGAACACGAACACGAGAGACAACGAGCACGAGACCGTACACGAACACGACGGGTTGGGAGCGTTGCCGACCTGTTCGAGCGCTGGAGGCGGAGCCGACGTGTTCGTGTACGGTCTCGTGCTCGCCAAATCGTGTTCGTGCTCGTGCTCGTCCTCGTGCTCGTGCGTGGGGGCGCCAGCGAGAGAGATCACCCCTGCACAAGCACGCCGACGATCGCCCGCGCCACTCTCATCCCATCCAGCGCCGCGCTCACGATCCCACCCGCGTACCCCGCTCCTTCACCGGTGGGGTACAGCCCCTTCATATCGGGCGACTGCAGCGAGTCAGCATCGCGCGGCACACGCACCGGGGAGCTCGTGCGCGACTCGACGCCGACGAGCACTGCATCGTCACCCGCGTAGCCGCGCATACGTTTCTCGAACAACGCGAGCGCGCGCGCCATACGCGCTGACAGCTCGATGCCGCCGCTATCGAGCACGCTGCGCAGGTCGGTCGGAAAAAGCCCGGGCTGATAGCTGGTGTCGGGGGTGCTGTTGGATGCGCGGCCCTTCAAGAAGTCGGACGCGCGCGTGGCAGGCGCACGCAGCGTGCCTCCGCCGGCGAGCTTGGCCGCGCGTTCGATGGCGCGCTGGTACACGATGCCGCCGAGCGGGCCGCGGTAACCTGCACGCTCGAGATCTTCGGGCTCGACGGACACGACCAAGCCCGAGTTGGCGTACGGAGAGTCGCGCCGCGAGAGGCTCATGCCGTTGACCACCAACCCGTCGAGCTCGGTGGAGGCCGGCACGATGAACCCGCCCGGGCACATACAGAACGAGAACACGCCCCGCTGCTCTTCGGTGTGCGCCACCCGATACGCGGCGTTGGGCAGCTTGGGGTGGTCCCTGTGCTTGCCGTACTGGATGCCGTTGATCAGCGCCTGCGGGTGCTCGATGCGCACCCCCAAAGCAAACCCCTTGCCGACCAGCCGAACGCCTGCGTCGTCGAGCAGCTCGTAGACGTCGCGCGCCGAGTGGCCCGTCGCAAGCACCACCGCCTCGCCTGCGACCTCGCTGCCGTCGGCCAAGACCACCGATCGCACGGCGCCGCTGCTGTGCCGATCAATGCGCACCACACGGGCGCCGAACTGGAACACGACGCCCAGCTCGACCAGCCGCTCGCGCATGGCGCTGATCACCTTGGGCAGCTTGTTGGACCCGATGTGCGGGCGTGCATCGACCAAGATCTGCGCAGGCGCCCCATACAGGTGCAGCAGCTCGAGCACGTCGCGAACGTCGCCTCGCTTGTGCGAGCGGGTGTAGAGCTTGCCATCGCTGTACGTGCCGGCGCCGCCCTCACCGAAGCAGTAGTTGCTGTCCGGGTCGACCACGCCGTGCTGCGTGAGGCCTTTGAGGTCGCGGCGGCGTGGCTGCACCGTCTTGCCGCGGTCGAGCACCACGCAGCCGATGCCATGGCGGGCCAGCTCGTAGGCGCAGAACAACCCCGCCGGCCCGTCGCCGACCACGATGACACGTCCCTCGCGGTCCACCTCGCGCGGCGTGGGCTCGCCGAGGGCCGGTCCGCTCTCTTCGCGAGGCGCGATCGTCAGGTGAAAGCGCACGCGCCCGCCCCGGGCGTCGATCGCCCGCTTTTTTAATACGAGCTCGGGCAGCTCCTCGACGGGGACGGAGAACCGAGCCGCCACGCGGGCACGCAGAGCGTCCTGGTCATCTGGCTCGTCCAGCCCCAGGTCGATCTCGATCTCCTCGAATTGCAGCCTCGTCTCGCGCACGAACCTCGCCTTGTAGCACCTTCTGAGCGCGCGCCGCGGCCGGGTCGGCGCTGGTTCTCTGCCGACCGCGGTCGGCGCGGCCCGGTCAGTCTTTGTCAGCTACCTGGCAGAACGGCCCCCTTTGAGTCGTCCGCACGCACCCTCGAAGAGCACTCGAAACCAGCAAGAGTGTCGACTGTCGCTTTGGGCTGCTACGTTCGTCGCGCGCCATGGACCCCAAGCGCCCGATTCGTATGCAAGTGTACGGCAGCGAGGATCGTCGGATCGACGGCATCCTTGCGCTGATCGAAGAGTCGTCTCGTGTGGCCCCGCTGCCCGAGGTGCTGCAGCGCATGTGCGAGCAAGTTGCCGCCATCGCGCACGCCGAAGTGGTGAGCGTCTACGTGCGCGAGCAGGAGGCCGACCATCCGATCCTCATCCTGCGCGCCAACGTGGGCTTCCCGCGCGAGATGATTGGCAACGTCAAGCTCGAGCTCGGCGAGGGCATCACCGGCTTCGCGGCCGAGTGCTTGCGCCCGGTGGCATCGGCCGTCGCCCAGCGCGACCAGCACTACAAACACGTGCCCGAGCTCGACGAAGAGCGCTTCCCCACCTTCCTCTCGCTACCGCTGGTCATCGGCGGGCGCGCCATCGGCGTGCTCAACCTGCAGCGACGCGCGGGCGGCGACTTCACGCCCGCCGAGGTCGCGCTGTCCGCCGCGCTCGCCACGCCCTTCACGCTCGCGCTCGATCGCGCCACCAACCGGGCCACGGCACCGGCCGAGCACGATCTCGGGCGCTCTGCGCGCCTCACCGGCGTGGTGGTCAGCACGGGCCAGACCATGGGCAAGGCGCAGGGCTCGCTCACCTTCCGCGCACTGGTCGAGCCGGCAGGTCCCGGTGCGGCCTCGCGCGAGCTGGTCGACAACGCCATCACGCGCGTCGGCGAGCAGATCGCGCGCACCACCTCGCGTCTCGACCCGGAGCTGTCGCCCGGTCACCGGCGCGCGCTCGCAGGGCTCCAGGTCACCCTGCAAGACGCGCGGCTGCTCTCGCTGCTCGGCAACAGCTGCTCCGAGCTGGGCGTCGTCGCGGGCCTGCGCAAGGTCGCGCGCGACTACGTTGCGGCTCCCTACATGATCGGCGGCGAGCGCGCGGTAGACCCCTGGATGAGCGCGCGCGCCGGCGAGATCGAAGACCTGTGCCTGTGGCTTGCAGGCGAGGCCACGCACGACCCCGGCCCCGGTCCCGGCACGGTGGCCATCATGGCCGAGCGGTTGGGTTCGTTCACCGTGATCTGGGCGCTGGCTCGTGGCGTCTCGGGCCTGGTCGTCGGCGGCAACGTCGAACCCGACTCGCTTGCGGCCGGTCTCGCGCGCGCAGGCAAGCTCCCCATCGTCTCCGAGGTCGCCGGCCTCTTCGCGTGGGTCCGCAGCGGCGACACGGTCCTCATCGACGGAGCGCAGGGCGTGCTGCGCATCAACCCCAGCGCCTCAGCCCTGGCCCAGTACCGCCACAACAAGTAACGCCCGAGCCCTGAAGGTGGGTTGCGGGGGGTTTGGGTGCGTGTTAGTTCTGCGGCCCTGGCGCGAGTCAGGAACGGTTTCGGGGTTGTAGCTCAGCTGGGAGAGCGCTGCGTTCGCAATGCAGAGGTCAGGGGTTCGATCCCCCTCAGCTCCACGAAGTAGAAGAGGCCGTGTCCCGCGTGGGCACGGCCTCTTCGCTTTCCGTCTTTTCCATCTCGCGCGCGCCGACGTCGAGAGCGGTGTCAGCCCGACAACGGGTACGACGACACGCCCACGCGCCGCCCGTCGGGATCGCGAAAATAGAGTGAGTGCTGGGTCTCGCCTTCCAAGAGCCCGGCTCGCACCAGCTCTTCACGCAACAAAGCGCGCTGCTCGACGGAAACGGCGAGTGCGGTCAGCTCCATGGAGCCCCGGGTGGGTGTCGGCTCGTCCGCCTCCGCCAGCTCGACCATGAGCACCGCGTCGGGACCGAGCCCCAGCCAGACCGAGCGCGGACGCGCGTCCCGCACCACCGCCAGCTCGAACCAGCGGCTGTAGAAAGCGACCAGCCGATCGAGGTCTCGCGTGCGCAGTGCGAGGTGGTGGAGCCGCGTCATGCCGCAAGGCTGCCCGACCCGACTGCCGCCGCGCAACTCACGATCAAAACCCTGGCTTGAGCAGCAGCGGCGTCTCGTCGACCACGATCAGCTCGCCACCCTGCTTGGCCTCGCCCACACGCTCCCCGCCTGCCCGCGGTGCTTTGCTCGGCATCGTGCGCAGCGAGCTCCGCACACCGGCATCGGCCGCCGCTGCGCGCGCAGACGTGGCAACCGCAGTCGTGGCAACCGCAGTCGCGCGCCCGTCGGGCTGTGCCGCTTGGGCCTTCACGGGCACGGGCGCTGACGGAACGGCTCGCTTTGCGCGCGCGGCACCGATCACTTGCGGCAGGGCTGCTGGCAACGCCGGAGGGCCGAGCTTGGCGCGCGGCGACGCGGGCGTGGCCAGCGCGATCAGCAGCAGCGCGCAGGCCAGGCCGATCACGCTGCCGATCACGATCCAGTACGCACGACTGCCCACGAACCCGGCCTCGACGATGCGCGTCAGCGTGGTGCGAAGCTCGCTCGCCAAGCGCACCAACCTGCGTTGGCGGCGGGCACGCGCAGCCGGCTGGGGCTTGGGCGCGACAGGCTGCGCGACTCGTTTGCGCTGTTCGCCGCCGCCGCCGCGGGTGACAGCCGCCGTCGACCCGTCGGGCGAGTCGCTCCCCCACGGCTCCGTGTGCTCGTACGTCGGCTCGAGCGGGGCCGCCACGGTTCGTGCACTCTGCGCGGCGAAGGCGAGGGGCTGCGTCTCGACCTGTTGCTCGAGCCGGTCGTACACCTCCGGCGGGTACGTCGCCTTCTCGCGCAGCCGGTGCTCGCTCATGGTCGCGAGCAAAAGCGCGCGCAGCGCCCCGGAGTCGACCTCGTGCGCCGACGGCACCGCCTTGCCCAGCATGCGCGCAAAGGCCTGCGCATCGGCCGGCCGGCGGCGCGGATCGGGATGGAGCGCGCACATGACAGCGGCGTCGAGCGCGGGCGGGATGCGGTCGACCAGCGTGCTGGGTGGCGACACGTTGGGCTTTTGCACCGACGCCAGCAGCTCGACGTCGCGCTCGGCCGAGAACAGGCGCCGCAGGGTCAACATCTCCCACAGCACGATGCCGAGCTGATAGATGTCGACGCGCCGGTCGACCGCCTTTCCGAGCGCCTGCTCGGGCGCCATGTAGCGGAACTTGCCCTTGAGGAGTCCGTCCATGGTGCGGTGCTTGCGGCCGTAGGCCTTCGCGATGCCAAAGTCGATCAGCTTCACGTGGCCGCCGTACGCGAGCAGGATGTTTTCGGGCGTGACGTCGCGGTGCACTACGTTGAGGGGTCGCCCGGTGTCTCCGAGCGTCTCGTGTGCAGCGTGGAGTCCATCGGCCACGTGCATGGCGATGCGCGCGGCCAACGCCGGCGCCAGCCTGCGGCCCCTCGCCAGCAGCGCACGCTGCAGCTGAGAGAGCGAGCAGCCGTGCACGAACTCCATGGTGAGGAAGTGCGCGCCCTCGTGCTGACCCAGCTCCTCGACGCGCACGACGTTCGGGTGATCGATGCGCGACGACAGCAGCGCTTCGTCGAGGAACATTTGCCGGAACTGTTCGTCGTTGGCGAGGTCGGGGTGGACGACCTTGATGGCGACGTGACGGGAGAAGCCCGCAGCGCCCGTGCGCCGCGCAAGAAAGAGCGTGGCCATGCCACCCTCCTTCAGCTTGGCGACGATCTCGTAGTCTCCAATTCTCTGCCCGGCGCTCCACACGACTCGCCAGGCTAGAGGAGCCGCTCAGACTTGGCGAAGCTTTTGCCGCATCGGCGAGCACTTACCCCACGAGCGTGCGGTTTGGAGCAGAGCGCGAGCGGGCCTGCACCAGCAGCGCGTGCTGGCGTGCGGCGACGAACCACGTCTCGCGCGAGAGCGAGAGCGCAGGCTGCCGGACGGCGAGCGCGAGCCCGAGCAGGGTGAGCCGCGCACGGTCGGCGCTGGCCAGGCCCCGTGCGTCGAGCACGAGCAACACCCGCGCAACGTCGGCGGGACGCATGCCCACCGCGCGCGCCAACAGGCCGGAAGATGCCGGGCAATCGAGCTCAGCGAGCTCGTACAGGGCGCGTACGAGGCGCCGCGCGAGAGGGTCGAGAGGAGCTGTCTTCATGATGTGAGCTTGTCCCCTTCGCTGAACACTCGTCAAGCTGTGTGCATACGTTCAGCGTAAAGCAGTTCACAACCAGGGAAGGCTCCGCGCGGGGCCACGTACTTGGGATTGGAACCGCACGTTGCGAGGGCGCCGATGGCCGAGGGGAACGTTGTAGACATCGCCACACTGGCCCGGATCCACGTCATCCATGGCGCAACGACCCGGCAGATCGCGTTTCAGACCGGCCGTCCCTCCAAGTTGGTCGTGGGTAGCGACGCCAGCGCAACCATCAGGCTCGAGCGCGCCGACGTGGCCCCTCGCCAATTCGACGTGATTTGGGACGGGGCGCAGCTATGGCTCCAAGACTCGCTGCGCCTCGGTCGCACCTTCGTCAACGGCCGCACGCTCAACGAGTGGATGCCGGTGGTGCGCCAAGCGATGGTCTGCTTTGGCGGCATGCGGCTCTGGATGACATCCCGCTCGGAGCCGACCCGCGGGCAGGCGCCCGACTTTGCGGCGCTCGATCGCGCACGGCTCACCGACCTGCATCAGAGCGCGGGGCTACGACTCAGCGACACCAGTCGCATCGAGGTGCCGCCCGAGCTGCGGCGGGCGTTCAACGAGCTAGGCGCTCGGTGAGCTCTACCAGCTCGTCGGCCGTCGCGAAGCGGTCTTCGGGTCGCTTCTCGAGGCAGCGCATGATCAGGGTCTCGACCGCGTCGGGGACATCGCGCGCGATGGCGTGACTCTTGAGCGGGGGTGGCTTGTCGTGCACCTGCGACATGAGGATGCCGATACCCGTCGCATCGCTGAAGGGCAGGTCGCCGCTCAGCGCGCGATACAAGATGCTGCCCAGCGCGTAGATGTCGGAGCGCCCGTCGAAGTCGCCCCCGGTGATCTGCTCGGGCGCCAGGTAGCGCGCCCAGCCGCCCGGCATGTTGACCTGACTGAAGCCCTCGTCGTTGTAGTAAGCGATGCGCAGGCGCCCGTAGTCCATGACCTTGACCAAGCTCAGTCCGCGCTGATCGCGCGTGACGAACAGGCCCTCGGGCGTGAGATCGCCGTGGTAGACCTTGTGGGCGTGCGCAGCCGCCAGCGAGCGTGCCACCTGGTTGCCGAGAAACAACGCTTGGCGCGTGTTGAGCGGCCCACGCGCGATCAGCATGCGCGACAGATCGATGCCGCTGAGCCACTCCGACGCCACGAACATGTTGTGTTCGTCGGCGTGGCCCCCCTCGTACACCACGATGGTGTTGCGGTCGGTCAGCGAGCGCGCCACGTCGACCTCGCTGCGAAAGCGAGCCTCGAACGCCTCTTCGCTCTGGTGCATGGAGGGGTGCACCAGCTTCAGTGCGAGCCTGCGCCCATCGTCGGTGCGCTCGGCACGGTAGAGCACTCCTCGTTGTCCGTCGGCCGCCTTCTGCAGGAGCCGGTAGCGCCCGGCGAGCACACGTCCGAGCCATGGGTCGATAGCACTGGTCACGCTGTGATCATCTCGCGACCTGGGGGGGTTCGTCATCTGTGCGCTGGATCCAAAAGCGCGCGGAGGCCCAAACAGTGGGCGAAAGGTAAGGCAAGCTCGCACGAGGAGCGGCTCGGGCCGCGACGATTGCGTGAAGCTCGCGCCAAGAGCGTGAGCCAGAGTATGTTTGGCCCCGAACGCGGGCGAACGGGAGAAGCGATGCGTCTCAGAACCTCGAGTCTTGCTTTTGGTGTTGTCGCGCTGGTGCTGAGCGCAGGCCTTGGCCTGCCCGCAGGCGTGGACGCACAAGCTGCCGCTACACCGCGCGCCGCCACGCCGAGCCCGAGTGCGCCGGCCAGCGCCAAAGACGCCTTCAAGCGCGGCGAGGCCGCCTACAGCGCCGGCAACTACGACGCAGCGGTCCGCGAGTG
>JBEGTL010000018.1:0-33988 GCA_041179425.1 Pseudomonadota bacterium
CGATCTGCGGGGACACCTGCGTCCTGCGATCGGGCTCATCGCGGACTACGGCTACAAGCCGCTGGTCGTGTACGACGCCAACGGCGACGAGGTGCGTCCGCTGGTCGAGCATCAGCTGTTTTTGCACGCGGGTGCGAGCCTGGTGCTGTGGGAGCGCGTGCGGCTCGCGGTCAACTTGCCATTCAGCCCGTTCGTGCGCGGCAACGAGAGTCTGGCCGGCGTGCAGACCTTCCCGGTCGACGAAGGCGTTGCGCTCGGCGACGTTCGACTCGGCGCCGACGTGCGCTTGTTTGGTCAGCACCGCGGCCCGATCACGATGGCTCTGGGCGCACGCGTCTGGTTGCCGACCGGCAAGCGCGGCTCGTTCTCGGGCGACGGCAAGGTCCGCGTGTCGCCTCACCTGGCGCTCGCCGGAGAGCTCTCGCTGTTCAACTACGCCGCTCGCGTGGGCTTCAGCTACCGCGCTCTCGGCGGGTCGTTCTCGGGCGCCAACATCGGCAGTGAGCTGACCTTTGGGGTGTCGGCGGGTCTGCGGGTCGCCAAGGGCATGTTGTTGATCGGTCCCGAGCTGTACGGCTCCACGGTCATCGAAGGCGGCCTGTTCACCAAGCGGGGCACGCCGCTCGAAGGCATCTTCGGCGCCCACTACACGATCGCGCGCCAGGTGCGCATCGGCGCCGGCGCAGGGGCCGGCTTTACCCAGGGCTACGGTGCCCCCGAGGTGCGCGCGCTGGCTTCGGTCGAGTGGGCACCCATGATGCCCGAGCCGCCCAAAGACCGTGACGGGGACGGCATCCTCGATCGCGTCGACGCGTGCCCAGACGAACCGGGCATCGCGAGCGACGACCCCAAAAAGAACGGCTGCCCGCTGCGCGATCGCGACGGCGACAGCTTCCTCGACGACGTCGACGCGTGCCCGGACGTGCCTGGCGTGGCCAGCTCCGACCCGGCCAAAAATGGCTGCCCGGTGCTCGACCGCGACGGCGACGGCATCCTCGACGACGACGACGCTTGCCCCGACATCGCGGGACCCAAGAACGACGACCCCAAAAAGAACGGCTGCCCGCCGGCGCGCATCGAGCGCGGTCAGATTCGCATCTTGGAGCAGGTGCAGTTCCGCACCGGCAGCGCCGAGATCTTGTCGGTGAGCGACGGCATCCTGACGGCGGTGCTGCACATCTTCGAGGAGCACCCGGAGGTCACCAAGGTGTCCGTCGAGGGCCACACCGACAACGTGGGCGGTGCCAAGTACAACAAGGGCTTGAGCGAGCAACGTGTGCTCAGCGTGCTGTCGTGGCTGACCAGCCACGGCGTACAGCCCATCCGACTCACCAGCGCCGGCTTCGGTCTCGACCGTCCGATCGCCAGCAACGAGACGGAGGAAGGTCGCCAGCAGAACCGCCGTGTCGAGTTCCACATCAAAACTGTGGACGACAAGCCCGTCGATTCTGAGGGCCGTCCGATCGACAACCAGGAGCAGAGGTAAGCCATGAACAGATTGTCCACGTTCGCCTCTTATTCTGGCTCGCTCGCCCGAGGGCTCGCTTCGACCCTCTGCGCGCTGTCTGTGCTGACGGTCGCTTTGCCCGCGCACGCCGAGCAACGCCTGCGCGTGCAGGTCAACCAACGCGGCGACTTCTTGATGGTCGGCAACACGCTCGGCTGGGACTGCGGCGCAGGGGCGCCCGCGCCGCTGGTGGGGACCACGCCCAACGGCACCAACGGCTGCGGCGTCAACGCTGCAGACTCGGCGCCAGACGTGTTCTGGCGCTCCGATGCACCGGGCGGCGATCAGGCCCAAGCCGATGAGACCATCACCGGTGATCAGGCGCGCAGCACGGCCTTCGTCGACCTGCCCGCAGGCGCGACCGTCACCCACGCCTACCTGTACTGGGCAGCGCGTCGCACGGGCAACAGCGCCGACACAGGCGCCGTGTTCGAGCGACCCAACGTGTTCACGCAAGCGGTGACGGCGGTCGACTCGTACATCATCCCGCAGGGCGTGGGCGACGTCGTGTATCAGTCGGTCGCCGACGTCACGAGCTTGGTGCTTGCCAACGGACGCGGTGCGTATCGCGTGTCGGGCGTCGACGTTCAGGACTTCCCCGACGGCTCGCAGGATGTGTTGTTCGCAGGCTGGTCGCTCGTCGTGCTGTACAAGCTCGACAGCGAGCCGCCGCGCAACCTCGCGGTGTTCGACGGCCTCGACGGCGTACAGGCGGGTGCTCCGTCGTCGGTCTCGTTGTCCGGCTTTTTGGTACCCATGGCGGGCTTCGACGCGAAGCTCGGCGCGATCGTCTACGAAGGCGACCAGGTCTTCAACGGCGACTCGTTGTTCTTCGGCACCGCGCCCTTCTCGCAGGGCGATCGCCTCAGCGACGCGCTCAACCCGGCCGACAACTTCTTCAACGGCACACGCTCGCGGCTCGGCGCAGCGGTCAGCGTGGCCGGCGATCTGCCGCGGCTCACGGGCCAGGCCTCCACCATGGCAGGCCTCGACCTCGACGTGGTCGACGTCACCTCACGTGTTCGCGGTGGACAAACGAAGGTCGACCTACAGGCCACGAGCTCGCTCGACATCTACTTTCTGGGCGGCTTCGTTACGTCCATCTCTACCTTCCGCCCGGACTTCGCAAGCTCCTCCAAGACCGTCAAGGACGTGAATGGCGGCGTGCTGCTGCCCGGCGACGAGCTCGAGTACACCATCACCGTCGCCAACACCGGTAACGACGCATCTGCCAATACAGTGCTCAGCGATGAGCTGCCCAAGGGCACTACGCTGGTCCCCGGCTCCGTCACTGTCAGCGCGGGTGCCAACGTGGGCGTGAAGACAGAGGCCGCGGGCGACGATCAGGCGACGTACGACACCGCCTCGCGCGTGCTCACCGTTCGCCTCGGCACGGGTGCCAGCGCGACCGCAGGCGGGTCCATCCCGAGCGCGAGCAGCAGCGCCGTCACCTTCCGCGTCAAGGTCGACCTGACCACGCGCGGCATCGTATCTAACCAGGGCAAGATCGACGCGATGGGCGCACGCGGTGCACCGACCACCACCACGGTGACCGACGGCAACGCGGGTGGACCGGGCTCGCCCACCACCGACATCCCCGTCGCCGGCTGCGAGACCAACGCGCAGTGCGGCGGTGCAACGCCCATCTGCGACACCAGCAAGCAGCCCCCGGTGTGCGTGCAGTGCACCGAGGACAAGCAGTGCCCTGGCCCGGGCTCCACGTGTGACCTCACGACCAACACGTGCACGTGCGGCGGCAAGCCCATGAGCTGCATGGACACCGACATGGACGGCCTGTCCGATCCGGACGAGACCGCGAACGGCACCGACCCATCGGACGCCGACAGCGACGACGACGGCGTGCTCGACGGCGCCGAAAAAGACCCGCTCAAGGACACCGACGGCGACGGTCTCATCAACGCCCTCGACCCCGACAGCGACGACGACGCGCTGTTCGATGGCACCGAGGTCGGTCTTGGCTGCAGCAACCCCGCCACCAAGGCCAAGCTGGGCCACTGCCGCGTCGACGCGGACCCGACCACCAAGACCGACCCGACCGACGCCGATAGCGACGACGGCGGCGCGCGCGATGGTGCCGAGGACGTGAACTTCAACGGCCGCAAAGACGGCAGCGAGAAGGACCCCACCGCGGGCAAAGGCGCCGACGACAAGAGTGTGGTCGACACCGACGGCGACGGACTGTCCGACGGTGAAGAAGACACGCTCCACTCCGATCCCAAGGACGGCGACGCCGACGACGACGGACTGCTCGACGGCGACGAACGCAATCCCTCGGATGACACCGACGGCGACGGCCTGGTCAACGTGATCGATACGGACAGCGACAACGACGCGCTGTACGACGGCACCGAGTCCGGCAAGGGCTGCAGCGATCCCGACACGCGGCCGGGCCACTGCATCGCCGACGGCGACGCCGGCAAGACCACCACCTCGCCCGTCGTGCCCGACACCGATCGCGGTGGCGCACGCGACGGCAGCGAAGACAGCAACCGCGACGGCGTCGTCAACGTGGGCGAGCGCGACCCCACGATCGGCCACGGCCCGGACGACACCGCCTCGCCCGACAAGGACGGCGACGGACTGTCCGATCCCACCGAGGATGGACTCGGCTCCGATCCCAACGACGCCGACACCGACGACGACGGCGTGCGCGACGGCGACGAAGCCAACCCCGGCGACGACACCGACAGCGACGGCAAGATCAACGTGCTCGATCCGGACAGCGACGACGACAAGCTGTCCGACGGCACCGAGCGCGGCACGGCCTGCAAAGACCCGGCGACCGATCAGACCAAGAGTCTGTGCACGGTCGACGCGGACGACGGCAAGACCACCACCTCGATGGTCAACCCGGACACCGACTTCGGCGGCGTGCCCGACGGCACCGAGGACACGGACGACAACGGTCAGATCGACCCACGCGAGCGCGACCCCAATAACCCTGCCGACGACGGCAAGGTCGAGGTCGACGCGGGTGTGCCCGACGCCGGTCCGCCGCCGGTCGTCGATGCAGGTCCCATCGATGGCGGCTACGGCAACGACTACACGGTGCGTGGAGGTGGCTGCGCTTGCGACGTCGCGGCCACGCGCAACGGTGTGCCTGTGGGCACTCTGTGGGGCGCCGCACTGGTCGGACTCTTCTGGCTGCGTCGCCGCCGCCGCGCGTGAACAAGTGGCACGGCTCGGCACAGCTTTGACGCTTTTCTGAGCCTAGACCGCGAAAACTCGGTGACAAGGGCTGGCACACAGGTTGCTGTTGTCAGCAGCAATGTCTTCTTCTCTTGTTCGACCGGAGTCGCTGGCTGCCGCACGTTTTGTCCGCTGGCTCGCCGTGGCCATGTGTGTCGCGAGCTGCACCTCTGGCCCCGAGACGCCGCGCACCACCGACGATGGCGGCACGTCCTTTGGTGACTCCGGGCTGGGCACGTGCGCGCGCCCGTTCGATCGCAGTGCAGCACTTGTGGCCTCGGCGCGCGGCCTGCACTTCAGCGAGCTGCTGTCCGCCAACGACGGCGTCAACGTGGACGAGGACGGCGAGACCGACGACTGGCTCGAGCTGTCCAACGACGGCACCACAGCCATCGACCTCAGCACGCACGCCCTCAGTGACGCCAACGGCAAGCACTGGAAGCTACCCAACCTGACGGTCGAGCCTGGTCAGGTGATCTTACTGTGGGCCGACGACGACCAGAAACAGGGCATCGCGCACCTCGGGGTCAAGCTCTCGGCCAGCGGCGAGCAGCTCACGCTGTGGTCGGGCCCCTGCACCGCGATCGATCGAGTCGACCTGCCCGCCATGCCCGACAACGAGAGCTTTGCGCGGATCGCGCCGAGTGGTCTGTTCACACGCTGCCGTTATGCGACGCCCGGGCGGAACAACGGTACGAGCTGTGATCCCCCCCCGCCTCCGGAGCTTCCGCCAGAAGCTTCGTTCCAAGAGTTCACCTGGCCGGCGAGCTGGCCGACGTCGCCCACGCCGCTGGCGATCACCGAGCTCGCGCTGCGACCGGCAACGTTCGTCGAGGTGCAGAACACCTCCGCACAGGCCGTCTCGCTAGCGGACTACACGCTAAGGCTCGCAGCGGTCTCGCCCGACGCGCCGTACCCGCTGCCCAGCCAAGGCACCACCCTACTCTGGCCCGCGACGACGCTGGCACCGGGCGAGCGCTTGGTCGTTCCGATCTCCGCAGTCGACACCCGGGAGCTCGAGGCCAACGACGGCTTCGAGGGGATCGCACTCCTGTCCGGGCCAGGCGCGACCCAAGTCGACCGTGTGGAGTTCAACGAGTGGCCGACGGGCGCCGTGTTGGCGCGCGTCCCCGACGCCGGCGCGACGCTCAGGTTTTGTGCCGCCGCGACACCGGGCACCAACAACGTCTGTTCGCCGCTCGCGAGCCGACCGATCGCCGACCGTGCGCACTCGCTCGCCACGCCGAACGACTTCGCGACGCTGACAGCGGGTGGCACGGAGAGCGGGCAAGCCGCACTCAAGTTTTTGGTCGACCTGAGTGCGCACGACGCCGTGCACTTCATCGACAACGCGCGCTGGGCGCTGCACTACACGTTCGTCCGCGAGCGCATCTACCTGGAGCCCCCGCTCGACCGCTGCGACGAGGCGCAGAACGACGAGTTCAACAAGGGCTGGTACAAGTTCAGCGACCTCGAGTACTTTAAGGTCGACGGCCGCCGCTTCTTGCTGGGCACGCTGGTCAAGTACAGCAACGGCGTGTTGACCGTGGAGTTCACACCCGGCGACGAGATCGACGCAGCACAGATGAAGCGCGCGTTTACCGCTGTCGTCGCGCGCACCGAAGACCCGCGCGCGTGGTCGCTCCGCCCGGCCGATGCCGCCCAGACCGCGCGCATGCGTGTGCTCGATGGCACCTTACCCATCGTCGACCGCAATGCCCCGTTCGCCGACCTTACTTATCAGCCGCTCACCCGCGCTGAAGGTTTTGGCGTGCTGCGCTACGTGCCCGGCGCGCAGCTTGCGAGCACGGCGCTCGGACCGGACACCATCGTGATCACCGACGACGTCCCCAACGACGTGCCGCTGGTGAGCGGGCTGATCACCGAGGCCTTTCAGGCGCCGCTCGCGCACGTCAACGTGCTCAGCGAGGCGCGCGGCACACCGAACATGGCGCTGCGCGGCGCACGGGAGCACGCAAGGGTCAAGCCGCTGATTGGAAAGCTCGTGCGGCTCGAAGTGGGTCCCCAAGACTTTACGCTGCGCGAGGCGAGCGCCACGGAGGCCGACGCGTTCTGGCAGCGCAGACGACCGGCCGGCGCGCGCATCGCGCCGCCGAGCAACCTCACCCAGCGCGAGCTGGTGTCGCTGCGCGGGCGGGGTCTTGCCGATCTGCCCGCCATCGGCGCCAAGGCCGCGCAGTTTGCCGAGCTGTACCGAGTGCAACCTGGCGGCGCTCCGTGCGGCGTTGCCCTCACCTTTCGTGTGCCAGACCAGGCGTTCGCCGTGCCCGTCGTGCACTACGACGAACACTTCACCCGAAGTGGAGCCCGCGCGTTGCTCACGGCGTTGCTCGCGGACCCGATGTTCCGCGCCGACAGCAGCGTGCGCACGGCCGGTCTCGCCTCCGTGCGCAGCGCGATCATGGGTCACCCCGTGGAATCTGGTTTGCTGAGTCAGGTGAGTGCCCTCGTGCGCGAGCGCTTCGGCGACCGGCGCGTCCGCTTTCGCAGCAGCAGCAACACCGAAGACTTGCCCACCTTCAACGGTGCCGGCTTGCACACGTCCATCAGTGCGCAGCTCAACGACTCCACGCGCAACGTCGACGACGCGCTGCGTACGGTCTGGGCCAGCCTGTGGAACCTGCGCGCCTACGACGAGCGCGAGAACGCCAACCTCGAGCAGACCGCGTCGTTGATGGGCGTCCTGGTACACGAGCAGTTCGGCGGTGAGGCGGCCCAAGGCGTCGCCATCAGCCGCAACATGCTCGATGTCACGCGCGACGACTCGTACACCATCAACACGCAGATCGGCGAAGCCAACGTCACCAACCCGGCCCCGGGCGTCATCACCGAGCTGCTGCTCTACTCCCTGCCCCCCACCTGGTTGGACGTGCGCTATCAGACCTTGAGCAGCCTCTCCGGTGGCCAGAAGATCTTGCGGGAGAACGAGCCAGAGGGGCCGAGCGAGATCGTGAACCTCGCGTGCGCACTGCACGCGGTGCACAACCACTTCCGCCCGCTGCTCGATCCCCAACAAACCAACCGTCTGTTCGCCATGCAGATCGAGTTCAAGCTCGAGCGAGACCGAACCTTGGTGGTCAAGCAGGCGAGGCCGCAGCCGTTCGGGCACCTGACACTCCCCACCGACTGCCGCTGACCTCGGGTCAGCACGCAGAGTCCAAGCCAGGGAAACATGGACGATGAGGCGCGTCGCAACGTACCTAGCCAACCAAGGGAAACATGGACGGATGGGGCGCGAGGCGCCGCCGGTTCTGAGGAGCCCCCGGAGCGTACTTCCTGTTACTTCCTGTACGTGAGGAGGCACCGCAGGAAGCGGTGGCGCATCGCGATGTGCCTCGCGCCCCAGGCGTTCATGTTTCGGACAGCTGTCCGGACAGATGTCCGGTGCGCCCGCGTACGGCTGTGATAGAGATCCCGCGCGCGCGGGAACAGTTGCGCGATCCCGCGAGCTTACGAACACGGCACAGCGGCTGCATCGACACCCGTTCGTAACCACAGAAGAGGTCTCCGAACATGTCCAAGCTTCAGCTGCTCGCCATCGTCGTGGTGGTTTTCTTCGGTCAGGCACTCGGTGCACGGGCGCAGGAAAATCGGGCGCCAGCAGCTGCTCCCACCCCCGGCGCAGCGTCCCTGCCGGCTCCCGCTCCCACGCCGACGTTGCCGGCCGCACAAGCGCCCGCGCCGCCCGTCGTGCAAGCGCCCGCGCAATACCCGGCCCAGGCGCCCGCGCAATACCCCGCACAGCAGCCCGCGCAATACCCCGCACAGCAGCCCGCGCAGTACCCCGCACAGCAGCCCGCGCAGTACCCAGCACAGCAGCCCGCACAGTACCCAGCACAGCAGCAGCAGCAGTACCCGGCGCAGCAGTACCCGGCCCAGGCACCCGCGCAGTATCCAGGACAGGCACCTGCCGCGAACGGCGCGCCCGGCTATCCGCAGACTGCCGGGGCACCCAATCCGTCGCTCGAGTCGCCGTACGGACGACAGCCGCTCGTGCAGTACCCCGTGCCTGCGCCGCTGGTGCAGAGCCGTGAGCTACCGCGCGGGTATCGCACACACGACGGCTTCTACTTGCGCATGCAGGTGGGCGCAGGCGTGGGCGGCACCACGTACAAAGACAGCCTGGGGCTGCGCGACGACGGCACGCACGCGCGCTCGCGCACAGTGGGCGGCGCGTTCATCACCGACCTCGCCATCGGTGGGGCCGTGGTGGAGAACTTGATCCTGCACGCCAACCTGCACTTCTCGCACCTCGACGAGATCCGCAAGGTGGGCAGCCGCAAGTGGAGCAACGACGACGAAGAGCTGTCCACGCTGCTCGCATTCGTCGGCGGCGGCGTGACCTACTACTTCATGCCGTTCAACCTGTACGTCACCGGCAACTTCGGCATTGGCGGCCTGAGTCAGACCAGCGGCGTGGACCACGACAGCCACGAGAGCGGGACGGGCTTTGGCACCGCGGCCGCGATTGGCAAGGAGTGGTGGCTGGGTCGCTCGGGGCAGTGGGCCATCGGCGTCGCGCTCACCGGGTCTTACTATCAGGCTCCGCTCGAGATCGACGGCATCAAGAGCACGTACCGCGGTCACAGCAGCGGCGTCGTGTTCAGCACGACCTACAACTGAGTCGCGTCGGGCGCACGAGACAGGGTGCGGGAGCAGAGGTCACGCGCGAGACCTTGACGCGCCCCGCGGCTTTCCTGGTAGGGTTCCAGCTGCGATTGCTGGCGCCCACACCGGGCGCGGCTCGCGCGAGGTGACCCATGGGCGACAAATCCCCGAAGTCCAAGACCAAGAACAAAAAGCAAACCGACCAGCAGAAGGGTAAAAAAGTCGCTGCCGCCGTCGCCAAGCAGGGGCCGTCGACGAAGTGAGGCGCGAGGTGTGCGCGACTTGGCGCAGTGCTGCGGGGTTCTGCACCCCGCTGAGGCGTGCCAACCGCGACACCCCCTCCCCAGGTACGCGTACCGGCAGACGGTCTGCCGACGACGCGAGCCAACTTCCCGCGAGAGAGCCGGCTTCGCTAGCTGCTAGCTGAGCCGACGCGCGGACAGCAGCACGTTGCACTCGAGTCCCCGCCGCAGTCGACGCGATGCGCTCGACCGCGCGATGAGGACGGGGCAATCCCCGCGCGCGACGAGCTCACTGACGACCGAGCCCAGCTTGGCGCGGCCTCGACCGCAGTGCGCCTCGGATCCCACGATGAGCACGTCTGCAGCCGGCGCACGCGACGCGACGAGCAGCGACTCTACGGCTTCACCCACCGTCGCTTGCAGCAGCATGCGCGCTTCGTCGCACGAGAGCCCGGCGCGTTGCGCCAGCGTGCGTACGCGCAGGCGCAACGCCACGGGCGCGCGCTCGACGAGCTGGCGTTCGCTCGTGAACCATTGCTGCGGGGCCGACCTTCCCCCGACGAAGGGTGCAAAGATCTGCAAGACGTGCAGCTCCGAGGCCACGCCGGCCGCCAACAGTGCGAGTCCCTCGGTGATGGCGTCGTCGCTCGTGTGATCGAAGTCGACACCGACCACCACCTTCATCTGCGCTGCAGGCATCCGCACCTCCCGCTCGAGCTCGGCCTACGCCTGAGCGCAGCACGATTCACGCCAGTGCGAGAAGCACGGCGCGGGAGACACGAGCGTCTTCAGTCGAGCGTGCGACCGTGTCGTCTGCAGAAGTCTTCCAGGAGCTGCTTGGCGACACTGAAACGACCAGGGAACATCTTGGGCAGCGCATCGACGTGGAAGAACGCCGCGTGTTCGATCTCGCCCTCTTCGGGCACGATGTCCCCACTCTCGTAGTCGGCCCAGAAGCCGAGCATCAACGAGTGCGGAAACGGCCACGGCTGGCTGCCGTAGTAGCGCAGGTTGTGCACGCGCACGCCGGTCTCTTCGAGGACCTCGCGGTGCACGGCCTCTTCGGCGCTCTCGCCGGGATCGACGAAGCCGGCGAGCGTGCTGTAGATGCCGGGGGGAAAGTGCGGTCCACGCGCAAGCAAGACCTCGGGGCCGCGCTCGACGCAGACGATCATGGCCGGGGCCACGCGTGGGTACTGCTCGAGCTTGCAGACGGGACACCGACGCGCGCGCGAGATGAGGTGCGGCTCCGTGCGCGCACCGCAGGCTCCACAAAACTGGTGCGTGCGATCCCACTCTGCGATCTGTACGGCGCGCCCGGCCAGCAGCATCAGCTCGTGCGGCGTGCGGCCGAACAACACGCGCAGATCGAAGAACGCCAAACCGGTAGGTGGCTCGGCGTCGTCGGCGAGGTGCGCCGAGAAGCAGGGCACGCCGCCAAGCTCGCCGAGATACTGCGTGCGCAGCACAAAAAGGCCTCGCTCTTCGGGCAGCACACCCTCGAGCGGCAAAAAACGCTCGTCGACCAGCAGCTCGCGCCGACGAAACACGAACCACAAGCCACGCTGAGGAGGACTCGTGAACAGGGACGACGGGACGAACTCTCCACGGGTGTGAGGCATCCCGAGAGGTTTGCCACGCCTCTCGCGAGCCGGCACCGAACTGGACGCCCCGCGCAGTGACAAAGTGCGAAGGGCGGAGTCGTCAGCCTGCCAGCGAACAGGCGAGTAGAAACTCCAGCGCTTCGACGTGTCGCTTCACACCCGGGACGTCGTGCGCCCAGGTGGTGAGCCCGTGACCGCCGACCAAGTAGCCCGGTGCGCCCGGCGTGGCGAGCAGCGCGGCGTCGATGGAGTGTTGCAGAGCGTCCATGTCTTGCGCGTTGGGAACGACGGGCAAGCACAGCTCGGTCTCGTGATCGCGCACGCCCGGCAGCGCCTTGGCCATCTCGTAGCCCGACAGGCGCACTACCCTGTGGCCGCTGGCCAACGCGCGCCGCGACAACACCGTAGCCGCCACCGAGTGGGTGTGGGCGACTGCACCGATGCGCGCGTTGCGGCGGTACAGCGCGCAGTGCAGGGGCGTCTCGGCAGAGGGCAAGCGGCGGGGGTCCAGGGCCCTGCCCCCGAGGTCGACCAGCACGATGTCGTCGTCGACCAACAGACCCTTGTCGCGACCCGACGCGGTGATCGCGATCTGCTCGTTGTCGACGCGGGCCGAGAAGTTACCGCTCGTGGCGTAGGCAAAGCCCCGCTCGTAGCAGTGACGCGCGAGGGCGCACAGCTCACTCACACGTGACGGGTACTCGCGCGACGGCGTGCCGGAGCGCCCGATGCTGTCGAGCACGATCTGCTCGAAGCTCTGCACGACCGGGAACGAGCCGAGGTCGTGCTCGCGCTCGCGCGCCACACCGGTCACCTGAAAGCCGGCAGCGCGAGCGGCTGCGACCTCGCCGCGGGAGTCGGACAAAAACAGGATGCGCTCCGGCGGCAGACCCAGCGTGCGCGCGATCGAGGCGTACGAAGCCGACTCTGTCTTGGCGCCCTGCTGCAGGTCGAAGAAGCCAGAGAACAACGCGCGCACGTCCCCGGCCTCCGTGTGCTCGAAGAACAGCTGCTGCGCGTGCACGGAGCCCGACGAGTAGACGTACAGCGCGCGGCCGCTGTCCTGAAAGGCGCGCAGCGCGGGCAGCACGTCTGGGTAGAGGTGCGCGCGCAGGCTGCCATCTCGATAGCCCACTTCCCACACCAAACCTTGCAAGACCTTGAGCGGCGGCGCCTTCTGGTCCTCGTCGATCCAGCGCTCGAGGATGGCGAGCGTGCGCGCCTCATCCGCATCCGGCTCTTGGGCCAGCGTGCGCGCCGCAAACAACTGCCGCTGGACCTCGGGACTGTCGCGATGCGCACGGACGTAGACCGCAAGGTTTCGCCGAGCGTACGGCCCGAGCACGTCGCGCAGCACGGCGAGCGAGCTCGTGGTGCCTTCGATGTCGGTGACCACCGCGGCGATCAACGCCATCGCGCGACCACCTGATCGCAGGTTGCAAAGCTGTGCAGCAGCGGGTCGCCCGTGAAGCTGGCGACCCAGCCCTCGGGCGAGCCGAACAAACGAATGGCGCAGAAGCTCGGCGAGGTGCCCATGTCGAAGGCGTGGCGCGTGCCGGCCGGGACCGACAACAAGTCGCCCTGCTTGCACAACACCTGCAGCACGTGCGCGTGACCTCGATCGTCAGTGCGGCGCATCGTGAACAGACCGCTGCCCTGGACAAAGAAGCGCACCTCGTCCTCCGCATGGCTGTGCTCGTCGAGAAACTTGGCGCGTGCGGCACGCGCGGTCTGCTCCCAGCTGGGGTCGGCTTCAGCGCGCCGCAGCTGGACCACGTCTCGGTGTGGGTACGATGTCTCGCGCTCGAGTGCACCGAGCTCGGACGCGTACGCAGCCAACACGTCTTCGGTGGACACGCCGGGGGCGAGACCGTCGCGCGTGATCAACCCTTCGACCAGCGGCCAGCGCGCGAAGCGCACGCCGTGGCTGCGCAGCACGTCGGCGATCAGCGCGGGCTCGTCGGTCATCGACAACGGGAAGCTGGGCTCGGCTTCGTTGTGGAGGAGAAGGACGCTCATGACGTTCCGTATACCACCTGCAGCTAGTGAGCGAACAGCCGAGAGAGGGCGCGCATTGCGAGACGAGGGCGGGTCGCGAGGCTCGCGAACGGATCCACTTTACAAGACTGTTCACGAATTATAAGAGACAGTCCGCTGCCATCGCCATGGTTCCACGTCTCTCAAGGTGGGCTTCCACAACGCCGTGCGCGACTACCACCAGGCCATCACCAAAAACGGCAGCAGCGTGATGTTGTTCATGACGTGGGACTTCGTCTGGAACAGAAAAAACCCCGAGTTCTTCAAGAACCTCGTCGCGGCCTACGAAGAGATCGGCACCGAGCTCGACATCCCTGTCATCCCCGTCGGTCTGATCTGGGACGACGCCAACAAGGCGCCTTTCACCGGCGAACAGGCTTACTTTCTCAACGGTCAAGATCTGCACCAGACCGAGAAGGGCTCGGCCGCCAACGCGTACGCGACCTTTGCGATGCTCACCGGCATCAACCCCGACGGTGTCGAGTTCAAGGCGCCCGGCCAGACCAATTCGCCCGAGCTCCTCAAGTACCTATCCGACAAAGCCTGGGCACGCGTCAGCACCCGCCTTCACGACTGACTCGGAAGAAGCGGTGGCCGTTAGCGACGCGGATCCGGCTCCAGGCGGCCCTGTTTGGGGGCGTGTACACTGCGCGCGATGGATCTGCTCCCCTGGGCCCTTGTGCTGGTCGCCGCGTCCGCGGTGGTACTGACGTCTCTTCACGCGCAGAAGCTCAAGCAGCAGCTCGACGACCAGCTGCGGCAAAAGCCTGCCAACGAACAACGCGAGGAGATGTTGCGGTCGTTGCTCGATGCGAGCCCGCTGGCCGTGGTGCTGTGCGCGGACTCGGGCCGCATCGTCTACGAGAACGACACCGCCCGCCGCATGTTCTTCGAAGGCCAGCCGGCACACGGGCAGAACTTCTTGCGTTTGGTCGCCAACGGCCCTGCAGCGTTTCAAGCGGCGCTGCTCGGCGCGAGCGACGAGATGGTGGGCCTGACCGTCGAGGGACAGCGCGAGACGTACCACTTTGCACGGCGCAGCTTCGACTTCGGCGGCCAGCCACACACGCTGTTGGTGGTGCGCCCGATGACGCGCGAGATCGCGCGGCACGACCTGGAGACGCTGCGCACGGTGGTGCGCCTGATCAGCCACGAGGTCAACAACTCGCTCGCCCCCGTGTCGTCGCTCGTGCACTCGGCGCGCACCATCTTGTTGTCGCGCGATCGGCTCGAGCGACTCGAGCGCGTGTTCGACACCATCGAAGAGCGGTCCAAGCACCTGTCGGGCTTCATCGCGGGGTACGCCAGCCTGGCACGCCTTCCGCGCCCTCTGCCGCAGCACGTCGAGTGGCGTCCGCTGACGTCGCGCCTATCGACGCTCTTCCCCGATGCCAAGGTCAGCGCACCCCCGGACGCACGAGGCTACTTCGATCCTGCGCAGCTCGAGCAGGCCCTCATCAACCTGCTCAAGAACGCCAACGAGGCCGGCGGCCCGCACAGCGAGGTCTCGCTCGACATCACGCCGCTGCCCGAGGCCGGCAGCGAGCTCAGCATCAAGGACCGCGGCAACGGCTTTACGCCCGAGGCGCTCGAGAGCGCGCTGCTCCCCTTCTTCACCACCAAGGCAGGAGGCAGCGGAGTGGGCCTCGCCCTCGTCAGGGAGATCATCCAGGCGCACCAGGGACGGTTGTCGTTGGCGTCTCGTGAAGGAGGAGGCGCGGTGATCACGGTGTGGTTGCCTGGGTTGCAGCCGGAGACAGATGCGACTCGACGGGCTCGGCTTACTCTTACTCGGGCTTAGGTGTTGCTCGTCTCCCGAGCACGAGAGACAACGAGCACGAGACCGTGCACGAACACGTCAGGCTCGTCAGTGCTAGCTGGGGCGCTTCGAGCAGCCGGGGTGCGCGTGTTCGTGAGACGTGCTCGGGCTCGTTGACTCTCGTGCTCGTGTTCGTGTTCGTGCTCGATCTCCCTCCGAGGCAAGCTCCCGGACACCCGTCCGCCTCGTCCGTCCGCGCGGCTCCCGGACACTCAACAATTTTATCATTTTGCCTATTTTTCAGGCAAATCTAGGTAGGCACACCAACTGCAAAGGGCCCTCTCGGTTTTCTTTCGAGAGGTCTGCATGCGTCCCCGACGGTTCATTCACCTGGTCTTCCTCGCGCTGCTCTTTCCCGCGCACGTAGCGCACGCACAAGAACCGACGACTGCTTCGCCCGCGATCACGGCGCCGGAGCTCGAGACGTTCGTTCCCGCCAACGTCTCCGCCGAAGCTCTCTCCAGTGCAGCCTCCGGCACAGTCGAGCTGCTGCTGACGATCGATGAGACGGGGCATGTCGTCGATGCACAGGTCGAGCACGGGCTCGATGCGGTGCTCGACCAAGCGGCGCGCGAGGCCGCGCAAAAGTTCGTGTTTCGCCCGGCCACGCGCGACGGCAAGGCCTTCAGTGCGCGTATCCGCTACCGCTACCTGTTCGAGCCGCCCGCCCCCGTGGTGGCCCCGCCGGCCCTCGGCGAGCTGACCGGTCAGGTGGTGCAAGGCACCGCACGCGCGGCCGTGGTGGGTGCCGATGCACAGGTCACCGACGCCGCGGGCACCGCGTTGATCACGACCACCGACGCAGAGGGTCGCTTCACCCTGGGCGAGCTAGCGGAGGGTACGTACACGCTCAGTATTCACGCGCTGAACTTTGTGCCCGTGACCACGAGCGAGACCATCGCCCCCGGTGCGCGGCTCGAGCTCAGCTTCGCGCTGCAGCCCGTGAGCACCACGCCCAGCGCGGACTTTGGTGCGGTGGCACGCGTGGAGGCCGAGGTGCACGAGGTCGTGCGTCGCTCGATCCCGCGCGAGGACCTGGTCCGCACCGCTGGCACACGCGGCGACCCGCTCCGCGTGATCGAGCTCTTGCCCGGTGTGGCGCGCCCGCCGAGCGGCCAGGGCATGGTGATGATCCGCGGTAGCGCGCCCTCGGACAGTCAGGTCTTTTTGGGTGGCTCGCCCGTCTACAACCTCTACCACTTCGGCGGCCTCACCAGCGTCGCCAACGGCTATCTGCTGTCCGGCATCGATCTGTACCCGGGAAACTTCTCGGTTCGATACGGCCGCAAGATCGGCGGCGTGATCGAGACCGGCTTCCGCGACCCCAAGACCGACGCGCTACACGGCGTGCTCGACGTGAACATGATCGACGCCTCGCTGCTGATCGAGACCCCGATCACCGACAAGCTGTCGATCGCAGTCGCGGCGCGGCGCAGCTACATGGACGCCTGGTACGGCAAGCTGGCCGAGTCTGCAGACCTGAGTATCAGCGCAGCCCCGGTGTACTACGACTACCAGGCCGTCGTGGCCTACAAGCCCACCAGCAAGGACCGCATCCGTTTGGTCGGCTACGGCAGCTTCGACCAGATCAAGCTCGGTCTCGGCGCCACCGACGAGCACGACCCGGCAGTACGCGGCACCTTCGAAGACAAGAACCAGTACCACCGCGGGCAGGTCGAGTGGCACCGCACCTGGTCGCCCAAGATCGCGAGTGACTTCTCCGTGGCTTCCGGGCCGCTCAAGCTGCGCACCCACCTCGGCTCGGCGCTCGGCTTCGATATCAAGGGCTACGACGTCATCATTCGCAATGAGTGGCACATGCAGCTTCACGAAAAGCTCAAGCTCAACGTCGGCCTCGACGCACAAGTTGCCCAGATCGAGGTGGCGTACGCAGGTCCCGTCGCACAGCAGGCCGAAGGGGACCCTTCCGCGCTAGGTCCGCTCACCGGCCGCGCGACGACCAGCCTTGCCGTCGACAAGACGTACGCGCGCCCCGCCCTGTACAGCGAAGTGGTGGCGTCGCTCACCAAGCAGCTCGAGCTCACCGCGGGCGCACGCGTCGACTACTTTGGCGACATCGAGAAGTTCGCGGTCGACCCTCGCCTCAACGCGCGCGTCTTGCTCGGTAACACCACCTTGCGGGCGGGCGTCGGTCTGTTCTCGCAGCCACCCGACTACACCGAGACCCTCAAGGGCTTCGGCAACCCGCGCCTGTCGTCGGTGCGCGCGCTGCACTACGGCGCCGGTGTCGAACAGTCGTTTGGCCGCTACGGAATGCTCTCGCTCGACGGCTTTTACAAGCAGCTCTCCAGCCTGGTGGTCAACGGCCAGAGCGAGGCCGCCACGCTGGTCAACCGCGGCAAAGGTCGCATCTACGGGCTCGAAGTGCTCGGGCGTCTGCAGCCCGTGGGCCGGCTGTCCGGCTTTGTCGCCTACACGCTCTCCCGCAGCGAGCGCAACGACAAGGACGGCACCGGCTACCGTCTGTTCGACTACGACCAGACGCACATCCTGACGTTGTCCGGCAACCTGAGGTTGGGTCGCGGCTGGACGCTCGGCAGCACGTTTCGTCTGATCAGCGGTAACCCTGCCACGCCGATCACCGGCTCGCTCTACCAGGCCAACCTCGATGTGTACCTGCCCATCTACGGCGAGACCAACAGCACGCGCGACTCGGCGTTCCACCGGCTCGACATGCGCATCGAGAAGCGCTGGTCCATCGGCCGCGGCGCGCTGACTTGGTACCTCGACGTGCAGAACGTCTACAACCGTCAGAACTCCGAGGGCAAGGCCTACAACTTCGACTACTCGCGAAGCAAGGACAACCCCGGCCTTCCGATCCTACCGAGTATCGGACTGCGTGGCGAGCTGTGAACTCTTCCTCTGATTTTTTGCAGGAGATCCCCATGAACAAGCTGATTCCCGTCTCGCTCGTGCTGCTCGGTCTGACTGCCTGCGCGTCGTTCGATCCCGGTTCGTTGATCACCGACACACGTGTGCTCGGTGCCGAGGTCGAGGTCGAAGGCGACCCGCAGCGCACCACGCCACGCCCTGGTGAGAGTGCAAAGCTGTCGCTCCTGCTCGCCGGCCTCGACGCCGCTCCCGAGGTCAAGTGGGCCCTCGTCGTGTGTCGGCCGGGCAGCTCCCAAGACGCCGCTTGTCAGGGCGAACCGCTTGCGGTTGCGTCGGGCACAGGTTCGACACCGACGCTGACCTTGACGGTCCCCGGCGAGGCGCAGCTCGGCGCCACCAAGACGCTGCAGGTCGGTGGCATCGTCTGCCAGCGCGGCGAGCCCGAGCTCAGTAACGACGGCCCGCGCTGCGCCGGAGAGGGCGCCGACGGGACCACCCTGGTCTACGAGCTCGCCCTCGCTCGCGCGGTCGATGGCAGCGACGAAAACCTCGCGCCCCAGCTGGTGGACACCGCGCTGCGCTTCGACGACGAGGCGTGGACGACGACGTCGATCGACACGCCGAGCTGCGCGGGGCAGGCGCTGCCCACCTTCCACGCCGACGAAAAGGAGCACGCCATCGACATCGAGCTCGGACCAAACGTGCGCGAGCTCGCCATGGGCGACGACGGCAAGGCCACCTTCGAAGAGCTGCAGCTCTCGCACTTCGTCACCGCGGGCGAGCTGTCACGCCAGTTCTCGTTCGTGGAACCGACGGACCTCAGCGAGCGCCCCAAGGTCACCGTGAAGTGGACTGCACCCAAGGCCAACAAGCTGGTCGGGGACAGCCAGACCGCGTCGCTGACCCTGATCGTGCGCGACATGCGCGGCGGCATCGCCCGCACCGAGCGTGTGTTCTGCATCGTCCGCTGACGTCCGGACAGCTGTCCGGGGTACGCCCCGGACAGTCCCGCGCGGCGACATAAACCGCGCAAATACGGCACTGTCATCGCTGGCACGCGCGTTGCTCAAGGGCTTGTTCACAACGAGCCGACACAGCCCGCACAGGCCCCTCGCTCTCGACTCTCACGACCCGCTTCCCTCGCACCCACACTCAGGAGAACGTTCATGAACCTCGACCTTACGTCTCAGCTCAGCAACCTCACCGACCTCGGCGCCGGCTGGGTCATGTGGGTCCTCATCGCGCTCTCGGTGGTCAGCATCGCGATCATGGTCGAGCGCACCATCGTCATGCTGCGCAGCGGAGACGACATCAAGCGCCTACGCAGCGCCATCATGCCGCGCCTGGTCGCGCGCGACTTCGCCGGAGTGAGCGACGTGATTGCAGACTCGCGCTCGTACGAAGCACGCGTGCTCGCCGCCGGACTCGAGGCAGTCGAAGACGGACCGGCGACGGCCGAGCAACGGATGGCAGGCGCCAGCACGTTGGCGCGCCTCGCCATGGAGCAGCGGCTCGCGTTCCTCGGCACGGTGGGCTCCAATGCACCGTTCGTGGGTCTGCTCGGCACCGTGATCGGCATCGTGCGCTCGTTCGCGGCGCTCGACGCAAGTGGCGGCCGTGTGAGCGCCAGCCTGATGTCGGAGGTCGGTGAGGCGCTGATCGCCACCGCCGTCGGCATCTTGGTGGCCATCCCCGCGGTGGCGGCGTTCAACGCCTTCCAGCGCATCATCAAGGCCCGCCTGAGCCGCGCCGACGCCCTCGCCCGCGAGCTCATCGCGCAGCTCAGCAGCGAACGAGTCTGACTCTTTTCCTGCGCTCGCGTGCCCAAGCGCGCACGTCTACCCCTCGACCCTCGACCCTCGACCCTCGAAACGAAACTGTAGGAGCACGATCATGGCTGGCCAACTCAACAACGACGACGAACTGCTCACCGCGATCAACGTCACGCCTCTGGTCGACGTCACCCTGGTCCTCTTGGTCATCTTGATGATCACCGCCAGCTACGTCGCCTCCAAGAGCATCCCGATGAACCTGCCGCGCAGCGCGACGGGCGAAGCGACCGCGACCACCCTGACAGTGTCGGTCGATAGCGAGGGACACACCTTTTTGGACGCAGAGCCCATCGACGAAGACCACCTGCGCGCACGCTTTCGTGAGGCACATGCGAAGAGCGACGACACCCAGGCGGTGATCGCGGCGGACAGTAAGACCGATCATGGACAGGTGGTGCGCGTGATCGACCTCTTGCGCCGCGAACAGATCGTCAACTTCGCCATCAACGTGCAGCCCGACGACCTCTCGCGCTGAGCGGCGCGAGCCCCGAGATTGGACAAGCCCATGGATCACTCCGAATCATCGCCTAGCCTGACGGTCGTCGCGCTCGTGTCGCTCGCGCTGCACGCGGTCGTCGGCCTGAGCCTAGCGAGCGGCGCGCACGCGGCGCGTCCCACCCACCACGAGCCCATTCGAGTGACGGTGCGCGAGGCACCCCGGCCGGAGCCCAAGCGGGTGCCGGTCGAGCCAGTGGCCGAGCCAGCGGAGGCCCCGGCGCCCACGCCGGTCGCCGCGCGGGCTCCCCGCGTGAAGGACAAACGAGTCGCGCACAGCGAGCCCGCCAGCACGCCTACGCCCGCCGAGGCGCCTGCCAAGCCTGCTGCGGCGGCCGAGGCACTCGACTTCACGGGCGTGACGCTCACCAACCCCAACGGGGGCTTTGCGCAGGTCGCCGGCAACGGCCTCGCCATGCAGGGCCCGCTGGGTGCGTCACCCGGCTCGGCGCGGCGCGGCAGCGGACAGGGCGGCAGTAGCAAGGGAGCCGCCCAAGGCGCGGAGCTGGTGTCGCTGGGGAGCCTGTCGCGCCCCCCGCGCGCCCCCGCGCTGGACCAGGCGCTGGCCGCGAATTATCCCCGTTCTGCCCACGATCTGGGGATGTCCGGCGAGGCGGTGGTACGCGCTCGTATCCTCGCGGACGGTCAGGTCGGCCCCACCACGGTGATTGTCGCCAGCGCGCCCGAGTTCGGCAAGGCGTGCCAGCGCACGCTGGCCGGCTCGCGCTGGAGTGCGCCTCTCGATGCGACGGGACGACCCGTCGCGACGGAACTCAGCTACAAATGCGTGTTCGAAGTCACGCACTGATCGTGCCTCTGGTTTCGCTCGCGCCGCCAGAGGGCGCGCTTCGACTGAGCGGCGTGCTGCTCGTAGGACGTGTATGCAGATCTTGATTGTCGATGACCAGCACGCCATTCGCGACGCACTCGAGCTGTTGTTCGATGTGCACGGCTACTCCCCGCTCACGGCTTCGACGCCGGAAGACGCACTTGCGCTGATTCGCAGCGAAGACATCGGCCTGGTGATCCAGGACATGAACTTCGCCGAGGGCGAGACCAGCGGCCAGGGCGGCACCGCGTTGTTTCGCGCCATCCGTGCACTCGACCCCGACCTCCCCGTGTTGCTGATGACGGCCTGGACGTCGCTCGAGTCGGCGGTGCAGCTGATCCGCGAGGGCGCCACCGACTACTTCTCCAAACCCTGGAACGACGACAAGCTGCTGGCCACGGTCAAGAACCTGCTGCGCATGCGCGAGCTGGCCAGCGAGAACACGCGCCTCCGCTCGCGCAAGACGCGTGCACGGCGCGCGCTGGCCGACCGACACAGCCTGTGCGGTCTGGTCTACGCGAGCGACATCATGCAAGAGCTGGTGTCGCTCGCGGTCAAGGTGGCGCCGTCCGACGCGCCCGTGCTCATCACCGGCCCCAACGGCTCCGGCAAGGAGAAGATGGCCGAGATCATCCGCGAGAACTCGCGTCGTCAAGACAAGCCCTTCATCAAGATGAACGCCGGCGGACTGCCCGACCTGCTGCTCGAGGCCGAGCTGTTCGGCGCCGAGCCGGGCGCGTTCACAGGCTCGACCAAGCTGCGCATCGGGCGCTTCGAGGCCGCGCACGGCGGCACGCTGTTTTTGGACGAGCTCGGCAACCTCTCGCTCAACGGTCAGATGAAGCTGCTGCGCGTGCTGCAGACCGGCGAGTTCGAGCGGCTCGGCTCCAACACCACCCGCAAGGTCGACGTGCGCATCGTCAGCGCCACCAACACCGATCTGCAGCGCGCCATCCAGGCCGGCACGTTCCGCGAAGATCTGTACTTTCGTCTCAACGTCATCGAGCTGCCGCTGCCGCCCTTGGCCGAGCGCAGCGAAGACATCGTCCCCCTCAGCGAGCACTACCTGGCCGAGCTTGCGGGCAGCACCGCACCGCTCTCTCTCACCGAGGATGCCGTGGCCGCCCTGCTCAGCTACGAGTGGCCAGGAAACGTCCGCGAGCTGCAAAACCGTCTGCAGCGAGCCAGCCTCGTGTGCCGCGAGGGTACCATCCGCGCCAGCGATCTCGCGCTTCCCAAGCCCGACAAAAAGGCTCCGAGCGAGGTGCCTGCGCAGGCCGAAAACAAGGCCAACGGGGACAACAAGACGCGCGCGTCGTGGACGCCCGGCGCCGAGCGCGAACAAATCGAAGAAGCACTGAGCCGCGCGCAGGGCATCGTCGCCAAGGCAGCCGCGGAGCTGGGGCTGAGCCGGCAGGCGCTGTATCGCCGCATGGAGCGGCTCGGGTTGAGCGTGGAGCGCCGCGTCCGGGACTAGACGCACGCGCCGAATTCGCCCTCGGGTCCGCTTGCACGTTCGTTGTGCCCGAACGATATGTGCAGAGGAGAGTCCAACTGCCATAGTCAGTTTTTCGGCGGAGGGTAAGACGTGGGTCGCAAGCGCAAGGACACAGACTACGTCTCGATCGTCGAGGCCTCCTACCAGGCTGTCGACTCCGATGAAGAGTGGCTCGCGCAGCTACTCGACATCGCTCGCCCCGTGCTCGACCTCGGAGGCGGGCTCGGTCTCTCGCTCGTGCAGGAGGGTCCAGAGGCACGTCAGATCGCACTCTCCCAGGGCGTGGGTCCGCTGCGCGACATGCTTCGGCTGAGCTGGCCCGCGATTCGACAGCTCGACGAGCCGACCTATCGCGAGTTCTTCTACCCGGGTACGCCGGTGCTCTTGGCCTCTCAGCTGGTCGCTGGCTTTGCAGAGCACCTTCAGCACGCCTTCCGCTCGTTGATGCAGTTCGCCGGCGCCAACGACCTCCTGGGCATGCTCGGCTATCCCGCGCCGGGCTGGGCGTTTGCCATGTTCGTGGCCGTGGGCGACGCACCTTTGACACCGCTCGTGCGGGGGACGCTGCGCCGGGTGCGCATTCATATCGAGGCGGGGTTGCGTCTACGCATGTTCTGCTCGGGCGAGGCGGTCGCCGTGATTCGCCCGGACGGCAGACTCGAGCACATGGATAGCCACGCTCTCGGCCGCTCCGCTTGCACGTTGCTCGAGGCGCAAGCCACCGCCATCGAACGTGCGCGCAGCCCCAAAGAACGTGCGCATCCGCATCGCGCGGTGGCGGTCTGGCAAGCCCTGGTCGAGGGGCGCTGGAGTGTGGTCGAGCGCGTCGACAGCGACGGGCGACGCCACTACCACGCCTTCGAGAACGCTCCGCACGTCCATGCGTTGCGCGCGCTCAGTGGCACCGAAGCACTCGTGTGCGCGTTGTCTCTGCAAGGTCTCGTGGGCAAAGAGGTGGCGTACACCACGGGTCTTTCGCAGTCGTCGGTCTCGGCCGCGCTGGGCGCTGCCGCCGAGCGGCTGGGTTTTGCCGACCGCAGCGAGTTGTTGCGCGTGGGGGCTCGTCTGCTCGACGCCGGCCCCGGGCCACTCGCAGCTGCGCTGACCGCTGCGGAGCAAGAAGTCATGCGCCTCGTGCGACGTGGTCTCAGCAACCGCGAGATCGCGGCGGCGCGCGACACGTCGACCAACACGGTCGCCAACCAGCTGCGCGCGCTGCTGCGCAAGACCGGAGTCAGCAGCAGACGCGGTCTGTTGTTGGCGGATCCCTGAGACACGCTGCGTCATAGCGAGTCGCGGCGAACACGAGACGCTCAACATCGACGGCGTGGAGGTCTCCATCTCCCACCCGCACAAGCTGCTGTTTCCTGCGGCTGGCTACACCAAGCTCGACCTCGCGCGCTACTACGTCGCGGTCGCCGAGGGTGCCCTGCGCGGTGCGGGCGGACGCCCCAACGTGATGGTGCGCTACCCCAACGGCGTCGACAGCGAGTTCTTCTACCAGAAACGTGCACCCACCTCCCGACCGAGCTGGCTCGAGGTGGTGGCCCTCAAGTTCCCTTCGGGTCAGATCGCCGAGGAGCTGGTGCCGCGCAGTGCAGCCGCGCTCGCCTGGATGGCCAACATGAACTGCATCGAGCTGCACCCGCACCCGGTGCGCGCAGAAGACCTCGACCATCCAGACGAGCTGCGGGTCGACCTCGACCCCATGCCCGGTGTCAGCTGGAGTGATCTGCAAGAAGTCGCACGGGTCGCGCGCGCGACGCTCGCCGACGTGGGGCTGATCGGCTGGCCCAAGACGTCGGGCTCGCGCGGCATTCACATCTTGGTGCGGATCGAGCCCAAGTGGAGCTTCCCTGAAGTTCGGCGCGCCGCGCTTGCGCTCGCGCGCGAGGTCGAGCGACGCGCACCCAGCATCGCCACCAGCAAGTGGTGGAAAGAGGAGCGTCACGGCGTGTTCCTCGACTACAACCAAAATGCCAAAGACCGCACGGTGGCCAGCGCCTACGCGGTGCGACCCACACAAGACGCGCGGGTCTCGGCGCCCGTCAGCTGGGAAGAGCTCGACCACTGTCAGCTCGCAGACTTCACACTCAAGACCATGCCGACGCGGTTTGCCCAGATCGGGGATCGTCATCGCGACATCGATGTACACGCTAGCTCCCTCGAGCGTCTGCTCGAGCTGTCTGCACGGCACGAAGGAGACGGGCTCGGCGACGCGCCGTGGCCTCCGCACTACGGCAAACAAGTTGGCGAGCCGCCACGGGTGCGACCGTCCGCAGCACGCAAGGCCACGGACAAGAGCCCACAGCAGGCAGCACCCAAGACACAGACTGCGGGCCGCCGCGTCTCCAAGTTCCCCCTGATCGAGATCGCGCGCGCCGCCAAGAAGGCAGACGCGCTCGCGGGCCTCGAGCGCTGGAAGCTTCGCCACCCAGAGGCGGCCCAAAAGCTCCAGCCGAGCGACGTGTTGGTCGACTCGATGCGTGGGCGGTCGAGCACGTGGACCCGCGTGCGCATCAACCTGCAGCACGTGCCCGAGGCAGAGCGCCCGCCCCAGGAGGCCCTCGACCCTGACTACGACGTCAGGAGCGAGTGGCTGTAGCGTTCGCCGCCGCTTCCACAATTCAACACGATTTCAAACACCTATAAACATCACAGCAAATCGAGGCTGCCGTCCTCTCTCCGCTGTGCAAAGTTTGTCCAACTTTGCTCCAAAGCTTCGTTGCAGGTCGTCCTGGGGTGCCTACCCACCAGGAGGGCCGCCGGAGTGCGGACGGGAGACGACGATGCGCACTTCGATCACGACTTGGCTGATGTTGGCGGCACTGACCGTGGGCTGTAGCGAGGAGGCGACCTCCCCGACCGACCAAGACGAAGTCGACGCCGGGCTCGGCCGTGCCAAGGACGCAAGTAGCGCGCGCTCTGACGCGGCGAAGACGGGCACCGTCGTAGACCCGGCCAGCGCCACGGACGGAGCGACGAGTCCGGGTGCGACACTCAAGTTCAGGTCGGACGTCACGGCGGTCACGCGCGTCGCCGACGCGCTCGAAGGAACGTTCATTCCGCCTTACCGCTCGTGTGTAGAGCCCAAGGCTGGCGAGACCGGCCTCGCCGCAGACGGCAAGGTCTGCACCAACGTCGCGATCTCCGGCGCGACCGAGCCGGGCCACTACTTCCCCGACTACGGCTCGTGCGACGTGGTGCGCACGCAACGTCCGTTCTGGAGTCGGCCGCCCGCCGGCGAGGCCGCTCCCGACGACCCGCGCCTACAAGACTCGACCTACCTGGCGGAGCTCGGCTGGGTCAAGCAGCAGATCGAGGCCACCGGCTGCGTGTGCTGCCACGACAGCAAGGTCCTCGACGGAAAGCAGGCGGGCCAGTGGGACATCGAGCTCGGACCGCTGTGGCTCGATAGCCTGTCAGACTCGGGTCTCGCGTTGTTCGCGGGTCTCGCAGACTCATCCTCGCTCGGTGCGTACCCGGCCGACGACAACTTCGGCTTCGAGCGCGACCTGACGGGCATCCCGTCGACCGATGGACCGCGCATGCAGAAGTTCATGCTCGCCGAGCTCACGCGCCGCGGCATCTCCGAAGACGAAGCCCGCGCGGTGCCGCCCTTCGGGGGGCCCATCTACGCCAATCGTGTCGCCAAGCCGACGCCGTGCGAAGCCACCGAAGGCGTGTTCGTCGACGGCAGCGTGCGCTGGAAAGGCGGTCCCGCGCGCTACGTGTACGTCGCCGAGCGCGACAGCGAAAACCCGGGTGTGCCACCCAACCTCGACCAGCCCGCAGGCACGCTGTTCCGGCTCGACGTGCTGCCGAGCGCCGCACCCGTCGCGAGCGGCTTCGTGTTCGGCACCACCCCTGCCGGCTCGTTTCAGGCCTTGCCCGAGAGCACGGCCGCGGCTCCCCTGCAAAGCGGACAGACCTACCATCTGACTGTGTTGCGAGACGTCGGGTTACCCGTGGCCAACTGTCTGTTCGAATATGGCAAAGCGCCCGCACCCGTGGCGACGCCCAAGGTCGACGCTGGCAGCAAACCAGCGAGTGCGGACGGCGGCCTGCCCGGGGCAGATGCCGCTGCCGGCTGCGCGTTGACGGGCGGCGACGCCGATGGCTTTGGTGCACCTTGTCGTGAGTCCAGTGAGTGTTCTTGCGCTGCCAGCTACTGCGCACTGATGCCGGGCCAGACCATGGGCTACTGCAGCAAGACCGGCTGTAAGGAAGACAAGTCGATCTGTCCGGCCGACTACACCTGCTTCGACATCTCGCAATTCGCGCCGGGACAGCCCTCCGTCTGCACCAAGTAAGATTGCGCTCGATAGGTAGCCAGGGAGACGGGAGCACGGGCGCCAACGGTGCTAAGCCGCGCGGGTCGTCCGCTCGTTGTGGAGCGGTGCAGGGGGTATCTGTGAGTGCAAGCAAAGGGTACGCAGCGCAGGCAGCCAAGGACGCGTTGGCGCCGTGGCAGTTCGAGCGGCGCGAGCCAGGCCCGAGCGATGTCAGCATCGCCATCACGCACTGCGGTGTGTGCCACTCGGACGTGCACCAAGCGCGCGACGAGTGGGGCGGAGGGTCCATCTTCCCGATGGTGCCGGGACACGAGATCGTTGGTCAGGTCACCGCCGTCGGCAGCGCAGTCGGCAAGTTCAAAGTCGGTCAGCGCGTCGGCGTCGGCTGCATGGTCGACTCGTGTCGCAAGTGTCCCAGCTGCACCGAAGGCCTCGAGCAATACTGCGATCGGGGTTTCTCGGGCACCTACAGCAGCCGCGAGCAGGACAAAAAGACGCTGACCTACGGCGGCTACTCCGATCACATCGTCGTCGACGAAGCGTTCGTGCTGCGCGTGCCCGACAACCTCGACTCCGCGGGTGTGGCGCCGCTGCTTTGTGCCGGCATCACCACGTACTCTCCCCTCCGTCACTGGAAGGTCGGCAAGGGACAGCGTGTGGGCGTAGTCGGCCTCGGCGGACTCGGACACATGGCCGTCAAGATTGCGCGCGCCCTCGGCGCCGAGGTCGTGCTGTTCACGACGTCGCCCAACAAGGCCGAAGACGCCAAGCGCCTCGGTGCACACGAGGTCGTGTTGTCCAAGGACAAAGACCAGATGAAAAAGCAGCGCAGCCGCTTCGACTTCATCCTCGACGCGGTGGCTGCGCCCCACGACATCGACGGCATGCTGGGCCTACTCAAGCGCGACGGCACGCTGTGCTTGGTGGGCATCCCCGAGACCCCGCACGCGCCGCACCACGTAGGCACGCTGGCCTACCGTCGTCGCACGCTCGCAGGCTCGCTGGTCGGCGGCATCGCCGAGACGCAAGAGATGCTCGACTTCTGTGCCGAGCACAACATCGTCTCGGACATCGAGCTCATCCCCATCCAGAAGATCAACGAGGCCTACGACCGGATGGTCAAGGGTGACGTCAAGTACCGCTTTGTCATCGACATGGCTTCCCTCCAAGGCTGAGGGTCTGACACTCAGTAGTAGAGCATGGTGATGTTCACCGGCTCTACCTCGCCCGGCTCGAGAGTCAGCTTCGCGGCGTCCCATCCGGGGGGACCAAAGCGCCCGCGAGCGTCACGCGAGAAGCCAATCCCTTCTTTGGGGATGCCGATGAAGTTGGTCTTCATCTCGCCGTCGCCATCTTCGTCGTGAAGCACGGTGACGGCAAATACGCCCGGCGGCACGTCAGAAAAGCTCGCCTCCGCGACACCCTTGACGATGTTGACCGTGGCCGTGGGCGTGCCCGCGGGCGGTGTGCCAGGGAAGTCTTTTTTGTTGCGCCAGAGTGCGACGAAGACCTTGCCGCGCGCACTGCGAAAGCCGGTCACCTTGACCAACACCTGCCCCCCTGCGGCACGCAGTTTGCCGGCAGCTTGGGCATGCCCGGCCGGCGGCGCACCCAGACCACCGAGGAGCATGGCTAGCAGCAGACTGGTGACGACCGAGGTTCGTCGCGGCATGGGTAGGTCCTTTCGTCGGCCGTGTCGAAGCGGCCGGTCGGGCGCGCTCGACACGAGCGTTGCCCACCTTACTGTCCGCTCGTTCGTCCTGCCATCAGGTCACGTCACATGTCGTCGCAGGGCACGCCGAGCTTCTCTTTCAAGTAGACACCGAGCTCGTTGTAGATGAGCCCGTAGTTCTCATTCAGCGGCAACAGCAGCAAGTTGGACGTGCTGTCGGCAATCCACTGGGCGCTCTGCTTGCCGACCACCAGGCGCAGCTTGCCGCTGGTGCTGGCGAAGATCTCGCCCTCCGAGTCGGACACTACGTCTTTCATGGCGAGCGGCTTGAGCTTGCCGCGCGGCCCGCGGTACAGCCGAAAGTCGCGCGCCGTCTCGGGGGTGTTGCCGCGGTCGACGAAGTAGTACGTACCCGACTTGTCTCGTGCGAGCGCATAGGCCTCGCGCTGGTGCGGACTGGGCACGAACGAGGCGCTGGCCAGCACTGCGTCTTTGGCCGGACCCGTGAGCAGCTTGAGCTCGGTCTCGCGTGTGCCGCACTCGACCTTGCACGTGCCCTTCTCTGCATGGGGCTCCACGTAGCTGAACACCTTGCCAGCGTGTTGTTGGTGGTCATCGGCGGCGCCGTGGTCTACGAGCTGCGCGACGCGCGTGTCGTTTCCGCGCCTCTACCGCCTCCGACTCCGGCAGACACCTCTTTTAAGCGCGCCAACGTCAAGCCGACGCAAGCGGCGCTGGTCGACAACGTCCCCAACGCGATCGATACACCGCCCACGCAGCCGACAAACAAGGGCGACACGCCTGCCGACGAGCCCGAGGCACGGGGCGCGACCCGCAGGTCCCACACGGAGCGATCGAACAAGACGAAGACCCCTGCCCTCTCAGGCAGCGCAGAGGCGACGCTGAGCGAAGCAGAGCGCGCCGTCGACCGCGGCGACTTGGGCAACGCGATCCGGCTCGCGCGCAGCTCGCTGCGCGAGGCGAGCAGCGAGCGTGCGTACCTCGTGATGGCGCGCGCCTACTGCAGACAGCACGACGTGGGCATGGTGCAGGCGATGCTGCGCAACCTGTCTGCGGCGGGCAAGAAGGAGGCGCGGCGGCTGTGTTTGAGTGATGGCGTGAGCGTGCCGTAGGGAAGCGCGCTCGGGGGTTTGACTGGGTGTGCGCTCCTGGTTCGGTGCGTCCCACTGGCGACACGCTGAACAACATCACGGAAGTCATGGACGACTATCTGAGCGGCAGGGCACTGCGAGGTCACAAGAGCATGGCCAAGCTCGTCGACGCGCTCCGAGCGCTTGAGAACACGAACAGCGTTGACGCGGCCGAGGTCGCTGCGTAGACAGTCAGGTGTCACGGGTCCGCTGCTTCATTTCAACAGCGAACGGGACATCCCCACAAAGGCCCCGTCGTGTGCTCGAATCACGGCACAAAAGACAACTGGAACGCTATCGACCCCAACGCGTTCTCCGACGTGGACGGGAAACATTGGTTGACGTTCGGCAGCTTTTGGAGCGGCATTGAGGCGATTGAGCTCGACTCCAGCGGCGCGCGCGTCGGAGACAGCGCGCGTACAACTTCTATCACGCATACGACGGTCAACAGAATGGCCGCGCCGTTCTTCGTGTGTCCGAGCTCGTGTGGAATGACGAAGGATGGCCGGTCTCTGGAGGGCCTTGAGTGCGTCCGCGAGTGCGGGACGACCTCTCCGCCGCCAAGTTGCTCCGAGCACGCTTACCGGCGACAACGAGAGTTCTGGTGCCAATGGCACAGCCACTTCCATTTCGGCCCAAGCCGCGACGGCTGCTCAGAACCGCGGCAAATCTGGAGCGGGCACGAAGGTCGGGCCAAGATCTGGTTCATCTTCCGATACGGGGCGTCCCACAACATGCTCGTACAAGAAGTCGAGCCGCTTTTCTGCATCCCAGTCCTCGGCAGCGAGCACCCTACGCACGACACCTTCGATCAGTTTGGAGTTGCGTTGCTCGGGGGTGAGCTGAACCACCAGCAACGCGATGAACCGCAGAACGTCATGCTCATCTTCGATCTGGAGCGGTTCGCAGAGGCTGAGCAAAACCTTGACGCGCCGCTGCAGCTCCTGAGTTGTGAGCTCTCGCGTCTGGTCCGGGAAGCGACCCTTCAATCGCAGAACCCAGAGTTCGAGCTCTCCTTCTCGGTCACTCATGGCATTCCTTGGAGCACGAGCTCACGCGGATCCGCAAGCTCAGCGTTGACATCGCCCCTCTCACGTACCGAGAACTCAGCAGCGGTGCGCAGCCGAGCTAGCTCGGCAGGTGAGTGCCATCCTGACATCGCGCTCCAAAACCGAAGCGCTGCGTAGTGACGCAGCGAGCGTGCAATGAAGTGCGACGGATTGACATTGGCCGGATCGTGGTCTTCAAACAGGTTGACGGCATAGAGATGGAGGTCCCAATCGCTTAGCGGACCTTTGAACACCGCGGCTTGAAGCTTCCAGTACTCGCTGCGGTTGCCACTCTCGATGAACGCACTGCGGGCACGCTCGCTGGCCTTTCCGAGCAGGCCAAGCTCGCCCCATCGCTCGGCATCGCGACTCAGCGGTTCGAGAGCGTCTGCCCACGCGTCGAGATCGCTCCCCTTGGGTGCGTCGAACAAATTTTCGGTCCACCACACGATGAGTTCCGCGTTGCGTGCGCCGGAGAAGTGCGCGACCTGACGCAGCGACTCATCAGCGTCGAAGGGTGGCACCGCGTTAGCGCTGCGAAACCGGTAGCGAGTGGCGACGATCTCAGTGCGCAGCGCCTGGCACAGCCGCTCTGGATGATCGAAGGGCGCTCCTATCAAGTCGAAGAACGGAACGACTACGTCCATGCTGAACAGCATGAAGACGAAGGGAAGTCGGGGGTCCACGTGCGTGGATCCGGATTCGTGGTTTGTTGCTGTCACAGGGTTCCGGCGCCTTCTCTACCGCCGCTATTGACCGCCGGAGGCTGATGGACACCGCACAGCGCCGCGGCTAGCGCCGGACCATCCAAGATCACCCTGAAGGGTAGCATCGGTGGCGTGCGGGCTCGCCAAGCGATAAGGAGTTCTCCACGGAGGCTTGCATGACCGCATCGCTGAAGCGTCTTACGAGAGCTGCATCCCCGGAGGTCACGGAGGCATCCCCGTATCCCGCCACGCGTGGGGGCACGCTTGTCGAGCTGAGTGCACGTGGGCCGTTGATCTTGCTCTCGGGCTCGTCGTGCCCGTTGCTCGCGCGCACGACTGTCCCGCGCGAGGCTCTGCACGGCCGCGAAGGCGCCGAGCTGCTGGTCACGTTCCTGGACGGGCGAGAGGACGCACCCGTCGTCGTGGGCGTGCTCGAGCCCATCGAGGTCGAGGCGTGGGCTCCCGGGGCCGAGCAGCCGTCTGCCGACGCGGTGGCGACCGTGGATGGCAAGCGCGTGCTCATCCGCGGCGCCGAGGAGATCTTGCTGCAGTGCGGGGAGGCGTCGCTGGTGCTGCGCGCCAACGGTGAGGTTCTGCTGCGTGGCAAGCGGGTCGAGATGCGCGCTCGGCGCCAGCATCGCATTCGTGCCGGCTCGGTGAGAATCAACTGATGCCGCTGGACCTCGTAACACTGCCTCCGCCAGGTGGCGTGCTGGCCGACGTGTACGAGGAGGCGCTCGACGAGGCGACCTGGTTCTGCGAGCTCATGGACAGCGCATTTGACGACGCGGAGCACACGCTCGTGTCCCTGGCCAGCGGGCCCGAGCACGCGTTATGGGGCGCACTCGAAGTGCTGGTCGTCGATGCCGCCGATCGCGGTGCACTGCGCGCGGTGATCGCCGCACCCTCGAGCCGCTACCAATTCCAAGTTGCGGTGATGGCGATGCTCCGGCTCGGCGAAGTCGACACCGCGCTCGAGGCGACACAACAGAGCGACCCTGACTTGCGCGCGGCGGCGATCCGGGGCTGCGCGCTACTACGCGATCAGCACGTGCTCGCACGAGCACAGCGAGAGCTCGGCGGCGAGCTCACAGCGCGCGCTGCACCGTGGCTCCAGCTACTCGCCGCGTACGGTTCGCCTTATCCGAACCTCGGGGCTGCGCTCGAGCTGGAAGACCGCGCGTGCATGGTGGCGGCCTTGCAGATTGCAGCCGCCACCGATCCTCGGCCGCTTAGCGCATGGCTCGAGTGGCTGCTCAGGTACCCTGACGAAGTGGTGCACGACCACGCGCTTCGCGCGGCCTTGTTCGCGCACTCGGTGCCCGCCTGGGAGGTATGCCGGGCAGAGGCGCTCCACGAAGGTGTGGTCAATCCGTTCGCCATTCAGCTGTTCGCTTCTCTGGGCGGCACCGCGGCGTGGACGCGGCTTGAGCCACTGTTGAACTCTCCCTCGCACCGCGATCATGTGCTGTTCGCACTCGGCGCTCTGGCTGTCCAGCCGTCGTGCCCGCCTTGCTGCGCCAGATGGAGGGTACGGGTCGCAATGCAAAGGTGGCGTTCGAAGCGTTCTCCACGCTCACTGGCCTCGACACGATGGATCTTTCCTTTGCCCGCAACGAGGGCCCAGACGCGGATGAGCACCAAGCTGAGTTTGATTCCGCAGAAGAGGACGCGGCGCACGAGTCCGCCGACGACTTGTTGGCCCCCGATGCGGAGGCGGTCGCGCGCTGGTGGTCCGAGCGTGCCGCAGCCTTTTCGCCGGGCGCACGCTGGCTCGGCGGACGTCCGTTCGAGCTTTCGACCGCACGAGAGTTTCTGCTCTCGGCTCCGCTACGCCGCCGACACGTGATAGCCGATCTGGTACGCATCCACGCCCGCGGCCAGCTCGCGCTCGACACCCGCGCACGGCCAGCGTGGCAGCATGCGCAGCTCGCATCGTGGGGCTCAGTCCGGCTCCACAATCCTTACTCCAGAGGCTGAGTTCGCATGTGGGCGCTGCGCAATGAAACGCCTTACGGAGCCGAGCGGACCTGGGTGCGCGACCGAAGCGGGCGCCACGTGTGGGTGGTAGCCGTGGGTGCAACGTTCGACTTCGACGCAGCGGGCGCGCTCCGCCTCGCCGACGAGCAGCCGCCGCCCTCGCACGCCGCCGAGTACTTCGCAGAGCCCGGTCTGTCGAGCTTGCGCGCCGATAGTGAGCTCTCGCTAGCAAAGCCGGGCACCGACGTGATCGTCAACGCGAGCGCGCACGCACCGCGCGGCAAGGAAGCTCCCAGCGTGCCGATCGCGCTGCGCGTGGGCACCTTGTACAAGGTGCTCCTCGTGCACGGCGAGCGCGTGTACGTCGGACGTGGGGACAGCCTGGAGACCAGCGCGGCGAAACCCTTCGTGAGCCGTCCCATTCGCTACGAGTACGCGTTTGGCGGCACCGACACCAGCGCTCCAGACACGCGCGAACACGTGTGCGACGCGCGCAATCCCATCGGACGCGGCGTGGTCGCGCCGAGTCGACGCCGTAGAGGACTGCTGGCGCACGCCATCGAATACCCTTCCCAGGAC
>JBEGTL010000019.1:0-33877 GCA_041179425.1 Pseudomonadota bacterium
TGATAGCCGACGGAGTACCGTCGGCAGTCGACTCTGCCCTGCTGCTTCTCGCCCGCTCATCTGCACCTCGCCTGTCGAGGCTACGACCGCGCAGACCCAGACTCACGCACGCTTGCCGCAAGGACACTATGTTTGTACGAGAGTCCAGAAGTTGACTGACACTTTCCCCGTCTATGCTCAGGGCGAGGAGGACCTCGCGTGCGGGCTCTACTGCCTCGTATCGGCTGCAGCAGCGCTGAACACGATCGATGCATCGCATGCCACTGGCTCGGCAACCGAACAGGTCTGGAAGCGCTTGCCCCCTGACTGTTCGTTGTTTGAGAAGCGTCCAGCCGTGCCCTCCCATCTATTTGACCGTGGGTTGTGGCACTGCGACGTGCAGACAGTCGGAGAAGCCTGCGGTCTACGCGCCGCCAAGACCGACGAAATGCCGCGGGACATTTCCCCGAGTAGCCCGGTGTTAGCTTACCTCGCACTGACCTCGGTACGCGACCCCCGCGGGCGTCACCAACCACCGTTTACCCACTATGTTCTCGCGTTGGAGTATGTCCCGAGCGACAGCGATGATACCGAGGGATGGATGATCATTGCCGATCCGCATCCCTGGCGTCCCCTCAACAGCGCACCCGAAATGCCGCGTGGACAGATCTACGCAGTCAGCACAGAGCAGTTCTTGAAGGCGTGGAGAAACGACTCGGAGTGGCAGCAGCTCCAGCGCAAGCAGCGGCCCTTCAGCCGCAGTGCATGGTCACTGTCTGCACTGTCAACGTGAGAACGAACTCGCCACCACGCACTCCTCCCCCAACGCCGCCCGCGCGCCAACCACATCGAACGCCTCACTCGCCCCAAGCTCCTGCTGCACCCCTTCCGGCAAGCAAGGCGCAAACTTCGACAACCGCGCACTCGGCCCAGGCTTAAAATGCCGCGCAGCGTCCTCTGCAGATGGCCGGCCCCCGTCGCGCAGCGCGATCATCGCCTCGCGGACGCGAATGTCGCTAGCCCCAGCATCGCCGCGAAACGTCAGCTTGAAGTTGTCCGCGGTAACCCGACCGCCGAGCTGCTCTTCCAAAGTGAGAGCAAGCAGCACGTTGGCGGCGCCACCAGCGCAGGTCCACCACTCGACCGTGTCCTTGCGCGGAACCAGACTAGTTCCTGAGGTCTGCAGAAACTCGTGCTCCGCGCGGGCCGTCCCAAGCACGGTGCGCGCGCGCTTGGACCAAGCGGGGTCCTCGGTGTCGTTTGTGTACACACGACGAACGGCTTGAGCCATTTCGCGACTGAGCCAGCGAGCACCACCCATCCAGCGGGCAGCCCTTCCCTCGGGCGCGGGACGCACGGCGCAAATGCCGCGCTCCCACTCCAGGTGGACCACCTGCCAAGCCTTGCCACCGAGTGTGAACGTCGCGGGACCGGTCTCTGCATCAGCTGTGAGCGCGCGCAAGAACCGCGCTTCCACCGTGCCGATCTCCTGTGTATGAAAGCGGATGGAGATCATGCGCGGGGAGTCGAAGACGGCGTAGAGCTCACGGAAGTTAGCGCGCCCGTAGCGTTTCTCGCCTTCGGGACCCAGCCAGAGCCGGCCTGAGTGATCGGCCAGGATGCCCGCCTGGAGCATGTGGTCCACCATGACTTCGCGACTCGCCGCGCTCACTTCGCGGAACGCGCTGGCGCGCTCTAGCAGCGGCCAGATCTCGCCACGTGGAATCCCACCGCTCGCGACGGCAATAGACATCACTTGGTGGGCGAGGATGTGCTGGGCCGCATAGCCAGGGGCTACGCTCTCCACGTACCCGGAGCGGTAGAGCTCGATCAGCGCCGCGGCTTGAACGAGTCGATCCTCCCGGGTCGCGAGAAACGTGCAGTTCGGAACGGTGTGCGCCCGACGACCCGTGCGGCCCATGCGCTGAAGAAAGCTAGCGACCGAGCTGGGGCTATCGATCTGCAGCACGTGATCGAGGTCGCCCACGTCGATACCCAGCTCAAGCGCGCTGGTGGCCACGATCGCGCAGTTGCTTCCCTCCTGGAAGGCCTTCTCTGCGTCGCGACGCTCGGTCGCGGCCAGCGAGCCGTGGGCCACAAACGTGAGCACCCCCTCGTCTGCGACGAGTTTACCGAGCTGCTCGGCAAGCCGCCTCGACTCGACGAAGATGAGGCGCTTCTTTCCGGGATGGAGCGCAGCGATCATCTTCGCTGCGTTCTCGGGGCTGCCTACGTAGTCGAGCGCGATGTCGGGCTGCTTGCGCGCGCCACCCGGATTGACCACGACCCCGGGGCGTTGCGAGCTGCCTGCTAGCCAACGCAGGATCTCTTCCGGGTTGCCTACCGTTGCGGAGAGGCCAATGCGCTGCACGTCGCGACCCGCGCAGCGCGTCAGGCGTTCCATCAGCGCCGACAAGTGGGCGCCACGGTCGTCGTCGGCGAAGGCGTGCACCTCGTCGATGATCACAGTTTGTAAGCCGCGGAATAGCTGCGCTGCCGGTACTCGCTTGCTCATCAGCATCGCTTCGAGCGACTCGGGCGTGGTGAGGACGATGTCCGCGGGGTCGCGCAGGAACTTTTTGCGTTCCGAGTCGCTGGTGTCGCCATGCCACTTGAAGGCGCGGCGGGCGATCAGGCCAGCGTAGCGCTGGACGCGCTCCTCTTGGTTGTTAAGCAGGGCGCGAATCGGCGACAGGTAGAGCACAGATACCGGCCGTAGGTCTTCGCTCTCCATGCGGGAGAGCACCGGGAAGAACGCCGCTTCGGTCTTGCCTCCGGCGGTGGGCGCAAGCACTACGCAGTTCTTGCCGTCGAGCACCGCATCGATCGACTCCAGCTGGACGGGACGCAAGTCGCGGAAGCCGAGCTGATTGACGATCTGATACGATAGCGCGGGCGCCAGGCGGTCAAACGCGCTCATTCGCGGTCCTTGGTCGGGGGGAGCTCGAGCTCGATGTCGTCGATCGACGGCACCATCTGCGCGGCAGCGCGCTCCTCTGCCGTGAGCTCGTCGGCGCGCAGCTCGAACTCGTAGTCGCGGGTGAGATCGAAGTCCGGATGCTCGTCGATCTGATCGAGCAGGCCGACCAGTCGCTTGAGGTAGATGCGCGGAGCCATGCCGACCTTCCCACCCAGCTTGCCAGCGATTCCGTCGGCCAGGCTGCGCAGCACGCTGTCGCTCAGCTGACTGGTCACCCGGGCCTGCGCTTTGGCGGGGTACAGGGTGCGAATCTTTTGTCCTACCTCGACCATTCGATCGAGGTCGAAGGGCAGAAGCCGAATCTGCGGCGCACGTGTGGAGTCGAAGCGCGCGTCGCGGCCGAACGAGGTCTGCAGACGCTGCGCCAGGGCAGGCGCGCGCTGCACCCCTTGGGGGCCATCGAAGAACTGCGGCGTTCCGGTAATGAGCACGTAGAGGCCGGGATAACGGCCGTCCATCAGCTCATCGATCAGCTGGCGGAGAGCATTCAGGCTCTTCTCGCGACTGTCGGCGCGGACGCGCTGAATCGTCTCCACCTCGTCGAGCACCAGCACCAAGCCCTTGCGGCCCGTCTGCTTGAGCACCTCGAGCACGCCACGGATAAAGCCGCCGGCCGCGAAGTGATCGACCTCTCCCTTGAGGTTGGCGGTTCGGATGATGCCCGCGCCCACGTTTGGCTGGCCCATCAGCCATGCGACGAGGCCCTCGGCGTTCGCGTGGTCTCCACGGACGCGCGCTGTGTGGCAGGCGCGGAGCGCGGCGGCGAACTGGGGCTGCGTTGCGCTCACAGTGGCCAGGCGCTGCTCGAGCAGCTCGCCTACAGCTTTGGCTACCGCTTCGGCATTGCTGCCGTCGACGCGCCCGTCGGCAAGCACGACTTCCTCGAGGCTGTAGAACCACGCGTCGATCAGCGAACGAAAAGCCCCCGCGCTCCACTCGCTGGTCTGCAGACTCTCCAGCGCGCGTCGATAGACGGTCTCCATGCGGTGGAGAGGTGTCTCGCTCTCCGAAATCTGCACGGTGGAGGTCGCAAAGCCCATCCCGCGTGCGAGATGGCAGAGCCAGTGCGAAAAGAAGGTCTTGCCTGTCCCGTACTCACCACGGACGGCCTTGAATTTGCCCTGTCCCGCGGCCACGAACGAAAGCTCTTCGCGCAGCGTCTCCTCGAAGCGCTCGATGCCTACCGCGAACAGCTCGAGCCCGCGCTGTGGGACCGCACCCACGCGTAGCGCTTCGATGACCTGCATACGTTTGAGTGGACTCGGCTTACTCACAGCGTGACCTCGAGCTGCTGCGCCATCTTTTCTCGGTCCAGGCGGACGTGCGTGTCGTCATAGGAGAGCACTTGATAACCGTCGACGTTGAGCACGGGCGACATCTCGTTTGCGATGAAGCCGCCCGCTCGAAACGGCGGCAGTCCGAGATGACCGGCGAACGCGTCGAGCTTCGCGAGCCCCTGGCGCTGCAGCAGGAAATCCAGCGCTCGCAACAGACGGTCGCGACGGTCGCGTGGGAGATCCTTGATCACCGCGACCTCGCTCAGCGCCAACATTGCTGGCGAGAGCACCGGCTTGAGCTCGGAGACGGACGGCCGCTTGACCGGTGGCGCAACCGGAGCAGCCGGAAGCGATATCTCGGGCAGTCCGAGCTGCGCGGTGTTTACCGGGGTCGGCGTCGGCTTGCGCTGCTTGGGCGCCGCAGTGGGCTGTACACTGGCCTGGATCTCGCGATACCACCACGGCGGCGTCACGAGCGGACGTGCCGTCAAAGCAGGGTCGTGCTGCGCTCCAAGCGGGTCTTCCCAGCGGACCAGCAGACAAGGGGCAATCACCTCTGCCAGCGTCGCGCCGCCGTGCTCGCCCGCGTGAGCGCCGCCGCCGTAGCGGTGCGCGTCGTCGGCGATCAGCGCGAGTGCGGTGGCCCCCTTCGGCGTCCACACACCATCTCCGAACAGCTTGACCTCGCACGGAGCGACGACTTCGTCGCGGCTCGGCAACGGACGCCAGCGTGCCCCTCCAGTGATTGCACCCGCGCTGGTGTGCATCCGATCGCAGGGAACGTGCCCATGATCGCTCGCGAGCAACACCGTGCGACCAGCCTCGCGAGCGGCCGTCAGGATGTCGGGTAGCGAGCGCACGTTCTCGTAGCGCCATGGGTGCCACTGCTGCGAGTCGCCCTTGAGCGCGGCGTCGATCGCATTGATCACCAGGCTGACGACACGACGGGTGCGATCTCCGATCAAACTCAGCGCAGCCTCGGAAGCTACGCCGTGAACCTCGTGGCCCTCACCACGCAAGAGCAGCCGCGGCCAGTCGCCGTTCTTGGCGTACTTGGCGACGTTCGCGTTGTCGCGCCAGCGTTCTGGATCCTTGTCCGTCGAGTGATCGCGGCCGGCGACCATGGCTTTTCCGGCGAAGAACGCACTGCGACTGATCTCGGTGACCGTCGGAAAACCAGCCGCGATCACGGGATATGCTGCGTCGCCCAGGCTGTGCTTCCCGGTGTGCCATGCGATGGGTCCCCACTGCTCGGGCTGATCGTGAAGGGACAGCAGAATCTCGATCGCCTGCGCCCAGGCCATGCCATCCATCAACAGCACGAGCAGAGAGCGATCTGGCTTCCCGTCTAGAAACGGGCCGATCACGCGCTTGCTGACGTCCTCGATCGGTACCACTTGCGTCGACGGACGCTTGGCAGACAGCCAGCGGGGCAGTGCGCGCGCGAAGCGCAGGTCGAGCTCCTGACGTCGCTCGTCGGCCAGCTTGACGACGGCCTGGATGCCCTGGTCGAACAACGTCTTGGAGGCGCCGCGCGCCACACGCCGCGCCCAGTCGACAAAGCCGCCTTCCTCGACGTACCAGCGACCAAGGCGCTCCACCTGCGCGTACTCGGGCTCCGACGCTATGGGGTCGAGGTCGCTCTGATCGGAGCAGACCCAGGCCAAGAGGCGCAGTGCCTTGTCGGCGCGCTCCACCGTAGCGTGCACCGCCTCGTCCTTGAAGAGCTCGTGCTTTTCGAGCCGGTCCAGCGCGCGCAGCGCTTCTGCAAAGGGCTCGGCGCCGGGCTTCTGGGCGGCGCTCAGCAGCGTGCGGCCCAGCTCGTCTAGCCGGATGCGCCACGCGCTCGGCAAGAACGGACTCTCGATCAGCAGCGCGCGCACCTCACCGTCATCGACGAGCTTGTCCGCGCGCTCTCGCACCATCCGTTGTGCACTGCTCGAGCGGCGGTCCATCTCGCGCAGCGCAGTCGGTACCGCAGCGCTGAGCTGGCCGGCCACCTTCATGGCAAGCTCGTCGCCCGTGACCTCGAGGTCGGTCTTGAGGCGAGCACGAATCCACACGCCCTGGCCAAGCGGCAACAAAGGCTGGCACACCAAGCCCAGCTCGAGCGGGCGAGCACCCTGCCCTCTCAACCAGGCACCGAGCACAGCGCCTGCGGCGTCACCGCGCTTCTGCACCAGATAGCTGGCGAGTGCGGTCAGGACGTCTTCTGCGCCGGCTGCGATTAGCTTGGCCTTCCATGCGGGTCCGCGGATATCAAGCGCGGCCCATGCGAGCAAGCTGTCCAGCGCGAGCTCTTCGTCGATGCCGCTGCCCCATTCGTGCATCAGCCACGCCGACCACATCTCATCGACCGTCAGGGTCGACTTGCGGCAAGGCAGGCGCTCCGGGGCCCCTGGCGTCAGCAGGTAGCCGACCAACGGCGAGCTAGAGACGTCGTCGTCGACGCGCTCGACGCCGAAAATGCGCCGTACACGCTGTTCCTTGCCGATGGCACGCACGACGCCGTTCTTGGCAAAGCGACCCCGAAGATCCATCGGCACCTCACCGCGCCACGGCACGAGGTAGACGACGCGTGCTTGCTCATCCTCGAGCGCCGGCAGGTGCTTGCGCAGCTCGAGCTCGCTGCGCACGGGCACGATCTCCACGGGTCCTGCGAAGTCCGTTTTGACAAACTCGCGCTCGCCGGTGCCGTAAAACGCGAATAGGTGATGCTCGCGACCGGCGCCGTACATCTCCTTCAGGGCCTCACGCACGTCCTCGCGATGAAGAATAGGCAGCGTCACTTCTCGTCGTCCCACAGCTCGAGATTTCCGATGACCTTACTAGTCGGAGACGCCTCAAGATCCGCCAGGAGGCCCCGCAGGTCGCTCAGAGCTCGCTCGCGAGTGGTTCCGTTGAGCTGCACTTGGCGAATCCGGCGGCCGAAAAGCTTGGGCGGAAGCGGCGGTGGCAGCGGCGGCTCCACGGGCTTGAGTATTCGTCGCGCCTCCTGGGTTGCGCTTTGAATCCTTGGCACCAAGGCGAACACGAGCTCGTCCTGGACCAGCACCGCTACCACTTGGTCGAGAACTTCCTCTCCCTTTACCAGCGCTCCACCGGCTACACGCACGCGCTCGAAGACGTCCTTCACGAGGTCGTTGTCGAGCTCGGCCACGTTCGCCGCAGCAGAACCAAAGCTTGCGCCGAGGGCCTTTGCACTCGTCACGGGCGTGAAGCCAGCGAGCGTCTCGACAAGCTCTCTGCCGACCTTTGCCTGCACGAGACCCAGGAGCGAAGCGCCACTCTGTGCCGTGCGCAGGCGGTCGCTCTGCTGCCCTCTGCCGTGCTCGTCCAGCCAGGTCTCGAGCGCAACGGGGAGTCTGGCAGCGCTCGCCCGCACCTTCTCAACCGCCTTGCCGACCTCGTGCTCGAAGCGCTTGAGGTTGTCAGCGTGCAGCGCTTTCCCTTGCAGCGTGATGCCGAATGCGGCGCCTGCTAGGCCGAGGGCGCGCTGCCAGTCTTCCTGACTGGGTAGCGGCGGCTGCTCCAGCAGCACGTCATCGGCGATGGGCGTGCCAGCCTTGGGCTCGTACGGCCGGCCGTAGTGCACGAAGGTACGAGCGTGCAGCCGGGCATAGCAGCGGATCATGATGTCTTCTGCGTCGGACGTGAGCCCCATGCGGTGCGCTTCGTCGATCCACAGGCGCACCTGCCCGACGCTCGGCGCATCGAGGTCGAGCGCACGGCGACGATTTTCGAGTGTGTTGAGCGGCCCGCTCTCGGCGAGAAAGGCCGCGCGCTCGGTGAGCCTGACCAGGCCGAGCTGTTGTAGGGTTCCGCGCCACTCCTCGAGCACGGCCTTCTCGAGTCCCAGCTGTTTGTCGTCGCTGTCGACGAGTCGGCCGAAGCCGGCAGTCAGCTCCTCGATTCGTTTTTTGGTGAGCGCCTTCTCGAACTTTGGGTGACGCGGATAACGCGCATCGAGCAAGGCTGGCAGGTAGCAGTCGAGCGCATTGGACAGCGACGATGGCTGGGGGGCGCTGAGGCGGGCTCCCGGCTGGAGCAGCACCAGGTGCTTTTCGACACTCAGGCCCGCATCGAGGTCTTCCTCGTTGGCGCGACTCAGTCCGTAGGCCTGGTCGAGGATCTGACTGAGCCGCGAGCGCTTGGCCCGGTGCAGGTTCTCCAGGTCGGTGCGCACGCGCGCCTGCTGATCGACGGCGAGATGCGACGTGTAGCGCTGGATGGAGAGTGGCGTCTCCAGGATGCGATCGAGGATGGTAATGTCCCCGAGCAGCGCGTTGGAGGCTGCGGAGAAGAAGCTCGGCAGCCAGACCAGCGTCCAGCCTCCGCCGCCCTTCTCGATCACCTCGTCGAGCAGCTGGGCGTCCTGCTGCGGCCCGAACCCGGGCTCGTCGAATGGGTAGTCGACCACTAGCCGGAAGTCGTGCTCGGGTGCACAGCGCAGCTGCTCGATGGAGAACTTACGCACGTTGCCGAACACCAGCTGACCGCGCCGGTCGGTCGCGTGCCAGACGATCTTGTGCTCCTTGCCAAAGTCCTTTACGGCATCGACGTTGAGCGACTCGAACAGCAGCTCGCGCAAGATGCCCTGACGGGCGGGCATGCTGTCGAGATCGGAAGCGCGCTTAAGAATGTCGGTGAGGTCGACTCCCTCGAGTTGCATGCGGACCTGCGGGTCGCTCTGCATGCCCACCTGAATCTGACTCAGCTGGCTCGACCACTTGCGTAGCTTCTGCGTGACCTGCTGTGGCTCCATGCCTGGGATGGGCACACGGATGGTCCCATGATTGAGCGCAACCAGCCGTGACGCCGTGAGGTCCTTGAGGGCCCGTACCTCGGGAACGAGCGCGGCGATCAGCAGGGTCTTGAGCAACCGGTTGTCCGTGCGGCACTGCGCCTCGGGGCAGTTCGCGCAGCCGAGCCGAACGGGATGAGCGGGTCGCTCGCGCTGGCAGCGTACCGATGTATCCGTCCCGTGCTGTTGCTGCAGCATGGGCAGCAGCTTGTGGTGGTACAGCTCGCGCGCGGCGGCGAAACGAGCGCGCATGTTGCCGTCGGCCGCGTCGGTCCCGTCGGCCAGCGCATCGAACAGGTCGCCCACGCGCACGACCTCGCCCACCTTGAGATCTTCCATGTGCTCGACGAGCAGCTCCATGAGCAGACGAATGGCGGTGCGCTCGCGCTGAAGGAACGACGAGAGACCGACCAGCGCTTCCACCAGCGCCGGGCTGAAAGGATATAGCTTGCGAAAGGCCGCTTGAACTTCGCCACCGAGCAGCGTGTTCCAGGCTGGTCCGGCGCTGCGCTTGAGCTGCTCGAAGGCCTGGTCGAGCAGCTCTTTGGCTCCGGGCTTGGCGCTCAGTACGCGGCGCTCGACGATCGCGGGCAGGTTGCGATCTTCGAGCTTGATGGTGTCGAAGCGACCTGACCAGTGCTCGAGTGAGCCGCGCAGGTTGGCGGTCTCGAGGCCTGCGTAGTCGCCGCCCACCATCTCGGCGAGGTCGCGCTGACGCGCCAAAAAGCTCACCAGCGGCACCTCGCGGCTCGCGTCCTGGGCCTCCACCAGCTTCACCATCTTCTGCACCTGTGCGTGCAGCCAAGCGTGCTCGGAGGCGCGGTGCGACAGCCACAGGATGAGCTCATCCAAGAACAGCACGATCCCTGTGTAGCCGAGCGAAGCCGCATGCCGCGCCATCTCGGCCAAGCCCGAGTCCATGTCTACGAACGAACGCGCGGCGGTTGCCGACTGAAACCAGCTCTTCACCAATGCGTCGAACAGCTCGCGCCGCTCCTTGGGGTCCGTGGAAACGATGGAGCGCTCGAAGCGCTCGCGGTCCCACTTGCCCGCGACGTCGTAGTCGCCCCACTCGTCCGCGCTCGCCTTCGCGCCCCCGCCCATGTCGGCAAAGAACGGCTCGTCGCCCATGCGCTCGCGCATGCGGCGCGCATCCTCGAACACCTGCTCGTCGGCAAACAGCGCCGGGATGGGCGCCCCCGGATGGTGCGTTCGGACATGGTGCACGTAGGTCTCGAACAAGGCGGCCTCGAGGCTGTCCTTGTCGATCATGTGGAAGTGCAGCTCGAGCAGCTTTGCCTTCTCGACGAAGCGGTGTTTGTCGCGGATGGGATGCAGCTCCGGCACGCGCCACGCCTCTGGATCGTTGCGCAGCAAGAGGCTCAGCATGGCCATGAAGTGCGACTTGCCGCTGCCGAAGCTGCCGTGGACGTAGGCGCCCTTGCTGCGGCCGTCCTCGAGCGCGCTGCCGACCAGGCCCAGCGCCTGGTCGAGGGCATCGGCGATCGCCGGCGTGACCACGTACGAGGCGATCGTCTCGGTGGGCCGCTCGACGCCCTCGGAGAGCTTCAGGACGAAGTCGCCTTTGCGCACTGCGGTCGGGCGATTGAACAGGTCTTTGACGAGAGTCGGCAGGGTCATGCGTGGCTTTCGGGAAGTCGACTGGGGCGGTGACGGTCGGCATGCTCGGCGTCAGGGTCGAGGAGGACGCCTTGCACAGGCAACGGCGGGCAGTTCTGTTCAATCCTGGGACAATATGGTCGGTTTCCCGTGGCCGTAGTTAAGGGAAATGCCGTTGTGCTTAATAGCGCCACTGCTGTCGCCAGGGTGTGGAATCGTGGTCGCTCGTCCCAGGTGGCCTGGCCGCGGCCGACGGGGCGCGCCAAGCGATCGCGACGGTCGGTACCCTTAAGGCGCCCGGGTTGGCTCGCTCGGGCGCGTGGTCGGCCGGCGCACTGGTGCCTGGACTCACTCGCGGAGTCGCTTTCCGCCCGTAAACCAAGGTGTTCCCTGTCCTGCGATTGGCATATCAGCCGCGCCCCGCCTACTCTGGCCCGAGGGGAACGAAGATGCTCGTCACACGCCTCACGCTCAAGAACTGGCGCAACTTTCGTTCGCTCGACGTTCCCCTGCGTGACGTCTCGTACCTGCTCGGTCCCAACGCGTCCGGCAAGTCCAACTTCCTCGACGTCTTCCGTTTTCTCCGTGACGTCAGCAAGCCCCGTGGCGGTGGGTTGCAGACGGCGGTCGCCGAGCGCGGGGGGATCAGCAAGCTCCGATGCCTGCATGCGCGACGCGATCAGGAAGTACGCATCGAGGTTCACGTGGGCGCCAGCGCTGATGAAGAGCCGCTGTGGCACTACGTACTTGCTTTTAGAGCGGCCGGGAAGGCTCGGGAGCAGGTCGCGGTCTCCGAAGAACGCGTCTGGAAGCAGCAGCAGGGATGGATCTTCGAGCGGCCCGGCACGCACGATCAAAGCGACGCCATGCTGCTCACGCAGACCTACCTCGAGCAGATCCAAGCGAACGCCGGCTTTCGCCCCCTCGTTGAGTTCTTCGCGAGCACGACCTATCTGCATCTCGTGCCCCAGCTACTCAAGTTTGCGGACAAGATCGGCGGGCAGCGGCTCGAGGACGACCCGTTTGGTCAGGGATTTCTGGAGCGCGTGGCGACTACGCCCGAGCGCACCCGCAACGCGCGGCTGCGCAAGATCGAGCGTGCGCTCTCGTTGGCTGTCCCGCAGTTCAAAGAGCTCACGTATGAGCAAGACAAGCTCGGCCATCCTCACCTCAAGGCCCGTTACTCTCACCACCGACCGAATGCGGGCTGGCAGTCCGAGGAGCACTTCTCGGACGGCACGCTTCGACTGCTCGGCTTGCTGTGGACGCTGCTGGCCGGCGACTCTTTGCTCTTGCTCGAAGAGCCAGAGATCTCACTCAACGACGCCATCGTCAAACAGATACCGCTGATCATCCATCGGACGTTGCAGGGGAAGTCTCGCAGACAGGTCTTGGTATCCACGCATAGCGAGGCCCTGCTGAGCAATCCGGGGATCGATCCTCGCGGCGTGATCTTGCTTGAGGCCGGGCCGGAGGGTTCCACCGCACGAACGGTCGACGAGCAAGAGTCCGCTGCACTAAATGCGGGTCTGTCGGTGTCGGAGGTCGTCCTTCCAAAGACGCGTCCTGCCACGGTGAATCAGCTCGGATTATGGTAATGAGTGACGTCGTCCTCGCGACCGAAGATGAGCTCAGCGGAGCTGTCGGCGTGCGAGTGCTCGCGTCTTCCTCTCGGCCGTTGGCACCTGCGCTGCGACTTCGCAGGAGTGGAGCAGGATACCTGCGGTCACGCATAGACAGCTGGTGTCAGATGGCTCAGAGGCAGCCGGTCCTGCTTATCGCTGACCTCGATCGGACTGCTTGCGCGCCCGCCCTGATCGCGGACTGGATGGGCTCGCGGGCACGCCCCTCGGGTCTCATCTTTCGAGTTGCCGTGCGCGAAGTAGAAGCGTGGCTGCTCGCAGACCATCCAGCGATGCAGAAGCTCTTGGGAAAGTCTGTTCGCCTGCCTGACGATCCAGACTCACTGCCCGATCCCAAGGCCCACTTGCTAGGTCTGGCGAGGCGCGCAGGAGGCGAGGTGCGCGGTGACCTGGTCGGGGAGTTCGGCGGGGCCCTCAGGCAAGGCTTGGGCTACAACGCACGCCTCTGTCAGCTGGTCGTGGAGTCCTGGGATCCCGCCCGCGCGGCGACTCGCTCTCGCAGCCTATCGCGAGCGCGGCGACGTCTGGACGAGCTCGCGGGGACATAGCTTGTCGGGCGCCGCTGGCGCTCTTGCTGCTCCACGCGTCGGCCGTCGCCGCGCGTATCAACATGCGGCGGGCGCCCCGATGCTCAGACGTCAGCAACCTCGTACGAGCCGTCGTCCGTCCGCTTGAGCTCGATCACCACGAGGTTTGCCTTGTCGTCGAATGCGAGCCTTCAGCGGCGCCGGTAGCTGTCCTGCCACTCACCAAACTCTTCGGTGAGCACCATCGTCGACGGCGCGACCACCTCGATGGCGGCGCGCAAGAGGCGCTGCAGGTGCTGACGCTCGAGCAGGTCGTGCGCCACGAAGGTGGTCGCGGGGAAGGCTGGCGACTACCTGGTGAAGGTTACCGCGACGAACCCGTTCCTGTACGACCTGCGAGTCTCGTCACGACCTCTCTGAGGCGCTTCGCGGAATCGCGGAAACAGCACTACGCTACTGCATGACCGATCGAGGCAGAACGGAAGAGGCATCCCACCCCGAGAGCTCACCGGGGCGTGCTCGCGTCTTCCGTTTCCTTTCGTCGCAGTTCATCGAAGCCACGGCTGCCGGATGCCTACGCTTTGGCAACCTGCGCTACTTCCAGTTGCTCGATGTGGTTGAGGGCCCCGGGATCGGCGACCTGAATGAGGGCGTTGCCATCAACCGGATCGAGCACGTGGAACTCGGCACGGGCTGCACTCACCACGAACGATGGCAGCTGCCGCGCGGATTTGGGATCGGCGACGTCCCGCCCGGCTCGACCTTCGTCGGCAGAAATATCGAGTTCATCGACAAAGTCCACGGGTTCATACTCTGCTTCAGCCAAGGCGAGCTGAACGAGCGGGTAGCCGCGATGTGCGCTCCGAACGGATATGATGGCTGCATCGAAGTTCTCGACCTCGAGCGGCTGGCCAAGCGCATCTGGTCAGATGGATATGTAAAAGGACAGAAAGTCAGCGACTTCTTCAGAGACTGGGACTGGGGGCCCGTCGACTACGCGAGCAATTCGAAGATTGTCTCCGACAGCCCAGTGCTCGAACCGTGCGCATTCAGAAAGCTTCCATTCTTTGAGCAGCAGAGCGAGCAGCGCATCGTGCTCTACACGCGGGAGCCGCTCGCTGACGACCACCTGTCTGTGACATTTCCCAACTCGAGTTTGGCAGACTTGCTCGAGATCCGTGACATCAGCGAGCTGACTCAGTCTCTCCCTCCGGAAGCCGAGTCGACCTCCGACGACGCCACCGACACGAACTGCTTGGAGAAACTTCTCGAAGTTATCGATGCCGTAGAAGATCGACCCGCGGTTGATCGCGCCGAGCTGACCTCAGAGAACGAGTCGGTGGCGCAGTACCAGAGCAGACTTGCCGACGCGCTCCACGAGTTCGACGTTTTCTACAAAGCAGCGTTGCTTCCATCGCTCGCGAAGGCGTATTGGACGCTTCGACAGCGCCAGCCTGGCAAGTATCAATGTGATCAGATGGACAGCGACCTGGTTCGCCAGGCAGCCTGGGGCACTCAATACCACCACCTCTATTTCTACCTGCAGCGTGTGGACCCGGACGCATGTCTGCAACGTGATACCCGTCGCTTGCAGCAGAAGTTGCTCACCGCGGATCTGAGCAGCAGTGCGATCGAAGCAAAGTCCACTGCGCGCTAGCGCCACTGACCGTAAGTTGTCAGCCCGTCGCTCAGCCTCGGCGAGCCGTCGGGGGTGGCACCCGAACCCCACCGCGCCGTTTGAGCTTGGCGGCAACGCGAAAAATATCAGGCACGTTGATCCGCGACTCGGCTCGTTCCTCGATCACGCCGAGGCTCTTCAATGACTGCAGGATTCCCTGCTCGCTGGGGATAGCTGGCAGCGCGAAAGTAACAGGCGCGTCCACCTCACGCGTCTGAGCTAGCTCGCAGATTCTCTTGACAGTTTCCCGCTCTCTCCAGCGACGCTCAAACGTATCAGGGCTCGCTGGAACCTCGAGCTCCGCGAGGTCCTCGAGTGCGATCCGAATCCAAGCGTAGTCCTCAGTGAGCTGCTCCACGCGCTTGTCCGATGCCGCCTGCACACCGGCCTTGATCGAAAGATGATCGAGCACGCGCGGCAGGTCATTGCTCGCGGCGAGAGCAGCGGCGCGCAGCGCAATCTGAAAGCTTCTCGGACTTGTCTGACCCAACGCATCAGCGAGATGATCGTGAAGCCAGTTGTAGGTCCTTCCTCGTCGCGGATTGCTGCCCATGAACTCGCCAGCGAGTTCGCAAAAGACTCCTTCCTGGAACGAATCACTCTCACGCAGGTCGCGCGTCACGAAGCTTGGGCTACCCCCGACAGCGGCCTCCACACGATTGACCAGTAGCTGGAAGGCTCGAGCAGCGGTGGGATGGTCCCACAAGTACTGGTAGACGAGACCGTACAGGTCGCACTGCGTCCAGGTAAGCTCTACGCGCTCGCTTCGAAGTTTGGACGCATCGGCGAACCGAAACAGAACTTCGTCGTGCCACTGATCCGCGCGCAAGAAAACCTTGGCACGAATCGCGCGAAAACCGCGAACGTCGAGCGCGAACCTGAGAACTCCGTTGCTCAGTTCACGCACGGCTGCCCACTCCGGCGCCAGTCGGTCCAAGGCGTCGAATACCAACAAGAAGCGCTGGTTGGCGCTCAGTAGAGTTGCGTCCGCATGTCGAAGCGCAGCCTCCATTTCTTCAATGTTGGCAGTCGACCAGCGCATCGTGTCCGCGAGCGACGCCGGAAGAACGCGCCCTGAGAGAGGACCAAGCGCCCTCAGCAGAACCGCCTTCCAAATCTGTTGACCAGTGTATGCCTGCGCTCGGAGCTGCCCAAGCTGCTCAGGCGACGGAGCCGGACCCACCGTGATGCCAGCCGACTCGTGGAAACCTAGACTCACCTGAACGTGACGCAGCTCGTCGAGCTTGTAGAGATCGGCGGCACGTTCGCGGGCCTGATCACTCGCGAGCACGCTGGCCCAAAAGCTTTTTCCCACACCCCGGTTGCCCACGACTAAGGAACGATCGACGCGCAGCGCAGCGCCGTGGTGCAGCGGCGCGTACACCGCGTCTGCAGCGGGGCTGTCGGCCGCAACGTGTGCCGCAGCAGCCGGCATGTTCCGCAACGCCTCGCGGATAAGATCGCGCTCATCCACGAGTCATGCCTCCCCCCGCACACGCGCGCGCAGCTTCTGCAGAAATGTACCGAAGGTTCGAGCGTAGACGGGCTCGCTCAGGAGATCCGGTCGAGCGACTGGATCGAAATCACGAAAGGAGGAGTCGTCGAGAATGGGCCACGCGAAGTGCGGCGCCGCTTCGTCGTCGGTGTCGAAGTTGAAGACATCGATCTCACCCGCCTCCGTCTCGTCGTAGACATGATCTGCGAAGAGCTCGTAGGCGCGGTCTCGAAAGCCAGCTTGCGCGGCAGGCGAAGCAGACGCACGTGCATGCACCATACGGAGACGTAGCCGAAAGTCGTTGTCGTCCTGAACAGCCGGTGCGAACCGACGCAGGTGCGCCAGCAGGTAGCGATACCCATGGAAGGTCTGCGGCGTGTCGACACCAAAGAGCAAAATGTCGGCACCGAGGCCCAACAACGCAGAAGCCGTCGCCTCATTGAGGCCTGCCCGCGCATCGACGAACACAGCATCGTAGTGCTGACGCTGAAGCAACCGCTCGAGAAGCGCGCGCGTCTGCATCAAGAGCGAGATGGTGTCGCCAGACGGATCGGGGTCCTCAAGATACGCGCGCGACAGCTTACCCAAGACGTTTTCTGGGTACTCGCGACTTCTCCGGCCCGTCGCGGGCACCACGTCGATAACTCCATTTGACGAGAGGGGACTTGTACCGACCAGCGATTGATAGAAGGCGTCGTCGAGCAGACCAAGGCCGTTCTCTACAAAAAAGTCCAACGAGCCGAACTCGGGCAGGTCGCTCTCGGGCAGGAGCACATCGCCCGCTCCCGGTGACTCGAGATCCAAGTCCACGATGAGGACACGCTCTCCCCGCGCCGCGAAATCGGCCGCTGCCACAGCCAGCGCAGTCGACCGACCGACTCCACCCTTGTGACTCGCGAAGACCACGATCCGTCCGGCCAGCGCCGGAACGTCGGAGCGGGGAGCGGTGAGCCAATCCCTTCCCATCACGCGTCGTTCTACTACACGCACGGAACCTGTGAACTCCGGGTGGGACAGCAGCTCGACCGTGCCGACCTCCGGCGTCGCCAGCGAAGTGTCGAAGAGCTCATCCGGAGTGGCGACGCTGCCCGTCACGCTGGTGACGTAAGGGTCGACACGTTGCGCTGCCAGCTCGCGGAGCGACAGCAGCTGCTCACTCGAGATGGCGGGGCCCCTCAGCACGAGCGTCAGCCGGCCCTCGGCGTCGCGTAGAAATAGATGTTGTTCGAGCGCGTCGTCGCCCAGTTGCTCTTGCACGAGGGCAGCGAACTTGGGAAGTGCATCGTCGTATCTGACCGAGGTCATCAGATGTCCCTCCGTAGCTGTGCGGCCGCGAGCGTGCGCTGCGTGTGCCTCTTCCACTGCTCGTACTGCACTGCCGTCACCGCGCCATCTGCATGGTACCGGCATTCCACGCACCAGCCCGCAAAGTAGCCCGGCGTCCGAAACAGAGCGAGAAGCGAGCTGGAGCGAACGCCCTGCAACACCTTCTTGGCGGCTTCGACCAGTTCAGGTAGGTGCCTATCGGGCGCCTGTGCTGCGGGCCGCAGGGAAGAGATGGCGTGCTTGATGGCACACTCGGCGGCAAATCCCATGAGATGACCGGCCCCGTCGAGGCGACCCGCGCCGGCAAGCTGTTCCGCGTCCAAGTAGTGGCGTACAGCTGCCTGCTCATAGTTCTCGACCGCTCCCACCGCACTCCTCTCGTCGCGCGTGCCTGCGCGAGCTTGTCCCAGGCGTAGTGTGGCAGAACGCTACCGCATATCCGCCGGTCGACCCCGTCGTCACCGCACTCTGTCTCGTCCTCAAGCTCCCTTCCGCGCTCCTCTCATCCCTTAGTGCGCGGCAGCACAACCCGCAGATAGTCGTCTGTGGCCTCGAACCCCACATCCAGTCCTGTCGCAGCTCGAACCAGCGGCACGATCTTTCGTCGCACACCCATGCCGCGCGCATCGACGTAGCCGTAGTCGCGCATGACCTCGACCAGCACGGTATTGCGAGGAGAGCGCTGACCGGCCAGCATCTTCTCGACGGTCATCGAGTTCTGCAGCGCTCCGGGGCTCACGACCTCGAGCCGGTCGGAGTAGCTCACGACTTCGACCTCGGGTAGGCGAGTCCAATCTCGATGCACGAGCGCATTCAGAACGGCCTCCCGCACTGCCTCGATAGGGAAGTGCCAGGTGCGCTCTCTCCGCAACGACTCGTCGACGGTCTCGGCCTCGGTCGAGATGAATGGCGTCATCCGATCCAAGAGCCGTTCGACCAGGCCCGGCTCGAGGAGCTCCCGAACCTCACCCGCACCGCCGCGTGACAAAGCAACCAGAGGACCGTCGAGTAGCGCGTCGTCCTGGGCTTGGTACTCCTTTGAGTCGCCGTCGAAGGCCATCCAACGTATGCCCGCCTGAGGCAGGCCACGGCGCGGCGCGTGTCCAAACAGGGCGAGCCCTGCGATCGTGCACAGAGACGCGGCCCGCGCCTGTGCCACCATAAAACCCAAACCTTCGAGTCGAGTAAGCCACGCCGGCTCGGAGCTCGGAATCTCGCGATCGCCGACTCGATTGACAAGATAGTCCGAGAGACGCTCCAAACTCAGATCCGCGAAGCTCGTTCCCGAGACGGGCATGACCTCTGCATGGAGAAGCCCACCCGTGGCGAAAAGCCGCGCTTGCTGCTCGCGCGTGGCCAGCCGGGACGTGCTCCCGACGCGCACGTAGATCTCTTCACGTCCGTTGAACCGAAGCACGTACGGCTTTGCGGTTCCCTGAGCGACCGAGACTACTGCAACGCGCTTCGCGTCATCGAAGAGAACCTCCTCGTAAAACGGTAGGATCATGGGATGCACGAATCGCCCGAACACCGTGTCCATGATCCAGGTCTCCAAGTCCGCACGCTGGATGCCGGAGATGCTGCCGTCGTCCTCGACACCGAGCAGAACCCGGCCGCCCTGGAAGTTGGCCAGAGCGACGACCTCCCTGGCCAGTCTCTCGGGCCGCACGTCGTCGCGCTTGAACTCGATCCCCGAGCCCTCACCATTGGCGATCAGCTCGAGTAGTTCGGTCTTCAGCATGAGCAGCTCTCAAAACTCATACTTCTCCTTGCGCTGCATGAACGCGGCGCGCCCGCCTTCGAGGATGTCCGCCACCTGCGTTCTGATCGCAGGTACATCGATAGACCCCTGCTGATCTCGGGACAACGAGCCATGTCGATCGTCCGCCGTGAAGATACCGATCCACTCGGCGTCGCCAAACACAGGGATGTTGGCGTTGTGAGTCGAGAAGAGAAACTGCCGGGAAGTCTTCGCGCGTCGCAGCTCGCGCACGATGCGCTCGGCGATAAATGCGTTGTCAAGGTTGTCTTCTGGTTGATCGACGACGAGCGGGTCGGCGTTGTCGAGCAACAGCATGTGCAGAACGGCCGTGCACTGCTGGCCCGTCGAGAGGCGCTCGAGCGAGCGATACAGCTCGTTTTCGCCGTGCGCCACGTTGAGCTCAATGTCGACGATGTCCTCCAGCTCCAGCGCCTCGAGCTCCATGAGCTGGGTATAGGACAGCTTGGTGAGGGCTTCGGCCGTTCCAGGCGGAAGGCTGTACTGGGACATCAGCTTGGCCTGTCCCTCTCGGATTGCGTCCGCGAGGCCTAGCGGAGTCAGCTCATCGCGCTCGTCCACCCAAGTAAGCCTCCTCTCTCCGATGCCGTCGAGCCGACACCCCAAGAGGAATGTCTTGAGGGGACCGCGGTCTCTCTCCGCTGTGAGCTTGACCTGCAGCTTGCCCCTGAGCCTTTTGTTGAGCGCGGCCACTGCGTGCTGCAACGCGCTCGCTCGAGCGCTTCGAAACTCGGACTGCTCTCTGCGCAAGTTGGCACGCTCTTGCAAGAGGCTCGTGCGCAGCTGCGTGAGCGCAAGGTCACGCGCACCTAAGGGCTTGATTCGCTCGATCTGCTGCGATAGCGCCTGAAAGGCGGCGCCCACTTCTCGGCCTGTCTTGCCAGCCATGTTCGGCAGTGCGGCCACTGCACGTCGCAGCTCGTCTTCGTCGGCCTGCAGCGCCAGCCTCCAAGCTGACACGTGCGTCGTCGTCTCGGCAGTGCTCGCCTGCAACACCGCCTTGAGCTCAGCTAGACGCTGCTCTAGCACGCGACGCAAGTTCTCTAGAACCTGCCGCATCGGCGCAAGATGCTCACGATTTGGCAGGCCCTCCAGAGACTTTTCGCTCAGAAACGTGGAGTCAGGCAGGCTGTCTCCGAGAGTCGATAAGGCCTCTTCAACCCTCAAAAGCTCTTGCCGTACGCGCTCTTCGAGCTGACGTTCGCGTGCGAGCAGGGGAGTCTTCGCAAGCTTTGTCTCGAGCCCGAGAGACTGGTAGCCCTGCAACTGTTCCGTCAGTTTCGGCAGAAGAGCCACCTGCCCTTTCACCTCATCGAGGTCGACCAAAGTCTTGACCAGCTTCTGCTGATTTTCTTGGAGGCGCTTGCGCAGCTGCTCGCGCAGACGTGCAGCATCATGATCGGCCGGCAAGAAGCGTTCGAGCAGCTGAAGCCGACTCGACGAATCTTGGGCCAGCTCGTAGATCTCGTTCTGGCCGTAGAACTCGATCGCTGGCAGCAGGTCGCGCGGCCGCAGTTGCGACGTATTGCCGTCGCTGTCGATCACGAAGGCCGGCTCGCCATACCGCCGGGACACGGTGAACGTCTTCCCGTGCTGCGCCGCCGACCTTAGCTTGACAGCGACTGTTCCGGAAGAGCCGAGGTTCTGCTTGACGATGTCCTGACTGAGCTTGCTGGCTTGCTTTCCCTTTGGCGAAACCTCCAGCGCGTAGCGCAAGCACTCCAGCAGTGTCGACTTGCCGGTCCCCCGCCCCCCGATCACCGCATTCAGGTGCGCCGAGAGCTCGACGACCACACCGTCGAGGTAGCCACCCCGAACACTCACGCTGAGCAACTCGCTGTGCGGCTCGTCCTTCAATTCCGAATGCAAGCGAACACGCGACTCGGGATCCAGGAAGGCCACCTTGAAGGCATCGAACGTGGGTTGCGTCATCTTGATCAGACAAGTAGCGCTAGGAGCCTCTAGGTCCTCCGGCTTCGCCACGTCTTTGGCGTTGATCAGCACGATCGGACGCTCGCGCCGATAGTCAGGATTCCGGTTGTCGATGATCTGGCGATAGTTTTCGGGCAGGTCCTCGCGGCTACCGGGCACCTGCGCCACGCGCACGTGACGGTCCTCTTTCCATACGTGCGTGAGCCCGCCGCCATCTTTGCTCTGGAGCCTTAGCAGTCCGTTCGCCCCTGTCGCGTGCGCCGCATACCAGAACCCGCGCAATTCTTCGATCGTCTTTGCGAGCTCGAGACAGCCGAGCTTCGACGGCAGGACCCCGTTCTCGACATCGGTCAGGTCCAGCTTTCCAAGGTAGCGGTTGAGTTGGTCCTTAGTTGTGCTCTCAGCAAACAGACACACCATATGAACCTTCTCGGTCGAGGCGATCTCGAAGCCCGGAAAGACCACAATTCTGTGCGCGTTGAGACACGAACGCAGCCTGTCGACGCTCTCGACGCAAGCGTGGTCGGCGACACCGACGACTCCAATCCCGAGCCGCAGGCACCGCTGGAGGATCGCCTCGTTGTACGCATCCTCAGTAAGCCTACCCGCGGTCCCACGATACGTAGCGCTGTACTTGGCAGGGTTGACCTGCAAGGCACAGCGCCAGAACTTCGCGTGGGTAAATGTCTCCGTCATGTTTCGAGCCGCTCCCTACCGTAAGTCACAGCCCCAGCATGGCACCGAGCCGGGGCCCTCGCCGGTTACTCGTCGCCCGAGCCGTCCCGCATCGTCACAGCCACCTTCGCCCGCCCCCGACTCGCCGCTGCGACCTTCTTCCCCTTCGTAGGCCGCCAAGCCCGCAGCCCATCCCGCGTCAGCCCCAACGCCGCGCACTCCCCATCCACATACCCCTCGAAGTACTCCCCCAGCCGCAGCCCATCAAACTCCTCGCTCGGCTCGTTGTGCCACTGCCTCAGCCAGGGCAACAGCTCCAGCAACCCCGCCAGCATCGGTGTCAGCCGCGCAGCATCCCAGCCCTCGCCCTTGCGCGCCTGGTACAGCGCCGCGAGCGCCTGTGCTTGCTGCAGGTGGTTCCAACCGGCCCAGCCGTAGACGGGCTCGCCGTCCTCGTCGCTCTCGCAGCCGGGGTAGCTGATGAAGCGCTCCTTGGGCACGTCGAGCTTGCCGCGCAGCCTGAAGAGGTTCGCGTCGCGGAAGTCCTTCACGTCGTACTTGGGCGGGACCGGGATGGTGCCGACTTGTTCGCCTGCGTCTTCGCGGCGCTGCAGGTCCCAGGTGCGCTCCCAGGCGGCGCGCTTGTCGAGGCCGGCGTCGGTGTAGCGGTGGGCGGCGAGGAAAGGCGCGGCACTCGGTGAAATGATCGCTCGCTCGAACTCCGAAGTGCTTGACCGTAGTGCCACAACCTTCTCGACGCCCTTGAGTTCGCTTTCCATCACATCCAAGTACTCGCTCTTAGCACCGTCCCTAAAGAGCTGCTCAATCGGGGGGATCATCCATCGCCGCTTGTACTCCGGAGATTCCAGGAGTCTCAGCTGGGGATCGCTTGCGATGAGTTCGCGGCGGAGTTCATACGAAGCGCAGCGCGGATTCGAACTCCACGGCGCGGTTGAAGGTGGTGCACCATGGCCATTTCTGGTGAACCATGCAGTCTCTGGTTCTAGCGTCATCAGGGAGATCTCGAATGGCCGAAGGCCAGGACTCAGCGCGATAGTTGCGAGTTGGTCGTCGCTGGGGTCGAAAATCTCAGGTAGTGCCTCGAGTATCGACCTGCCGCTAGCGTCACTGCGCGAGCCAAGCAGTCCAAAGAGGTCGTAGATGTACCAATCGAGTTCCTCTTGAATACCGCAGAGTGCTTCGGTCAGTTTTCGATAAGCTGCGTGATCCCCTTCGGGAATGGCAGACAATCTATGCGCTGCAAGTGACGCGAGTGCTCTGGATGCCCGAGCAAGTATCGCCTTTCGTGGTGGAAGCGGTGTGTTGGCGAGCTTAGTCGCATCAAACTCGAAGCGGCTTTCCCATGCCTCATCTTGGATACCGCGGCCGATACCGCTACCACCTTTGGGCGCACATACCTGTTTCATCCAAAAGCACGCGGTGGAGCTGTTCAGGTACGCGAGTAGCGCCAGGTGGTCGTCCTCGGTCGCGCTCTCGGGCAGCTTGATGATGGGAGCCGATTGCTTGAACGCTCGGCCGCCGTGATCGAGCACGAAGTGGTTGTGGGTGGCAACGAAGGCATAGGCGATCTTGCGCGGCGCGAGGAAGCGCTCGCGTTGAAAGCGACTCCATTCCCACCAGGTCATACCGATCTCACGGTGATTTCCGTTTGGCTCTCTCCTTAGCCACAGCATCGTGCGGTAGGGCCACAAGAATCGGTGGACGTGAACGTCCTGAGTTGGCTTCAGATCCACGTCGTACGGAAACAGCGTGGTATTCGGATCCGCGACACTCCAGTCGCGAACGACCTCACCCTCGACATTTTCGACGATGTGTTCGTCAGGTACGCCGGCGCGGTGTAACGCATCGCGTGGAATAAAATATATGTCGTCAGCCCGCGTCATGCAGACAAATCCGATGGCATCGACAACATCGGCGAGGCGCCTGTCCGTGCGCGACTCAATCAGAGCCTTCAACTCTGCTGTACCGCCGCCACCCAGGCTCCATGGGTGCTTCGCCAGCATGGAACGAGAGGTCATCGCCACCGTGACGTACGGGTTATCAAAGCCGAGCTCGCTCCAGTGCCCTGCGATGCTCGACCAGACCAACCCCTGGCTTGGATCTTCCGGCGTCGCGGGCTCCCCTCGCTTGGCAAGAACCGTGAGCACTTGCTCATCTCTTGGCTGCGCCGCCCTGCCAAATAACAGCACTGTCGGAGTGCCGTGACCGGGGATGTAGGCACCCGAAGTATTCACAATCAGCTGCAAGTCGACCGCGGGGAGGAATCTCTCAATCAGACCTTTGCCGAATTCCCTCTTCATGAAGGAGTTGGCAGTAATCATCCCAACCAGCCCGTGCTCCTTGGCGAGCTGAAAGAATCGCTCCGAAAAGGGCGCGCCTAGCGAGTACTCGCGGATCGCGCTCTGCGGGTACATCCCTCGATACTTCTCCCGCAACGCCTTGTCCTTAACCGTTATATACGGCGGGTTCCCCACCACAGCCGCATGCTCCCGATGCAGCACATCCCGCACCGCCTCCGGGTCCTCCAGCTCGTACAGACTGCTGCGCTCCCACACCTGACGGTCCTCCAGCGCATGCTCCCCAAAGCTAACCTGCCGCTGGTCCTCCGTACCGCGCTGATACGCCAGCTTGCGCTGCACGTTGTGCAACAACGAGTCTGCCACCGCCAAGTGCAGCGGCAGCTTCGGCGCATCCTCCAGCCGGCGATACCCACCCTTCTCTAAAAACGCAAGCGTCAGCCGAAAGCGCGCAATCGCGATCGCGTACGGGTTGATATCACTCCCGTACACCGCATTCAGCGCCTTGTGCGCCGTCACCCGCACGTCCAACCCCGGCTCCGCACGCAGCCGATGGTCAAACAGCCGGTCAAACGCTCCGAGCAAGAAGTGCCCACTGCCGCACGTCGGATCGATCAGCGTGGTGTCATCGAGCCCGAACCGATCGATGGCCCGCTCGAGCGTGCGATCGAGGATAAAGCTCTCCACGAAGTGCGGCGTCTGCAAAAGCGCAAACCGCTCACGAACGTCCTCGTCCAGGTCTTGATACAGGTCGCCGAGAAAGCGCGTATCGGCCTGCCCGAAGCGCAACGCAGGCTCGTTGGCGTTGGGCGTGCGAAACAACTGCAGCAGCTGACTCGCACGCTCGGCCGACGGCGCCAGCAACCACACCGGGTTGTGCTTCGCGTCGAACAAGTCGGCCGCACCCGGCAGCGTGCTCAGCTCACGAAACACCGTCAGCAAGTAGTCGCGCTCGCTGAGCGACGGCGCGAGCTCGAAAAACAGCTGCTGGCTGTCGAGTGCACCTGGCCCTGCAATGCGGTGCTGCTCGACGAGGCCACGGTCCTCAAGCACACGCACGAACACGCACGAAAGAAACCACGCGGCCGCCACCTGCTTGGTGAAAAAGCGCAGCCAGACCTCGAACGGGTCGGCAGTGCGCCCCTGTACTTGCTCCGCCGCGTGCCGCTCGCTCAGCGCGGCGGTGAGCGCCGCGGAGTCCTTGGCGCGCGCAAGTAAGTCTTCGGCGAGCGCCTTCAAGATCGGCTGCGCCGTGCGCAGGAGCAGGGCGCCATCGAGGGGCGCCTTGGCGTCGCTCTGGCCGGGCAGCTCGTCGAGCTTGTGGGTGGCTTTTTTCTTTTTGGTCGCCATCATCAGGCCGCCGCGTTGTGCATGTTTTTGAGCCACTCGCTCGGCACCCACAGCGCTTGGCCGGGGAGCAGACCGGGGACGGAGAGCGTGCCGTTGATGCGCGGGAGCGCGCCGGTGTCGGGACAGGGCATCAGCAAGAAGACTGCCTTGGCGTCGCGCGACTGCGCATTCGCCACGAGCTTGTGCAGAAAGTCAGTCAGCTCGTAGCGCGCCACGAGGCCCAGCTGGTGTAAAAGCAGCGGCGTGCGGATCGGCACGAGCTGGGCGAGCACGCGCTCGGCGCAGCGCTCGGCGAGCTTTTTCAGATTGCTCCAGCCCGGACTGGTCGCGCCCTGTCCATCGGTGTCGAGCACCAGGTCGACGGAGGGCTTGCCGGTCTGGGTGAGCTCGTCGAGCTCGCGCAAAAAGAGCGTGTCGAACGAGGTGGGCGCGATGCCCAGCACCTGCGCCAGGCGACGGGTCGCCAACCCGCCCTGGTCGATGGACAGGCCGACTACGCGGAACGCGTCTTCCTCGAGCGCGGCGCGCAAACGCTGGTCGAAGTCGCGAGCCGCCAGTGCCCCTGCCGTCTGCCTCCGCGGCTGCCCCGTGGGCGCCGTGGTGAAGCGCGAGCCCGGCCCGACGAGCTCTGTGCCGAGACTCGTGTGCGCGCCCTCGCCGGGGCGTGAGTAGCCCTGCTCCGCTTCGCGCCACTCGAAACCGATGCCCCGCATCAGCTCGTCGAGCTCGGGACGGATGGGCAGCGGCGCCGCCAGCGGATAACGCTCGCGCGCGCGCTGGGCGACCTCGTCGGGAGCTACGCCTCCCTTGAGCACCGTGGCGGTCAGCGCCAACACGCGCGCGGGCAGCAGACCTCGTGGGTACACCTCCAGGCGCGCCGAGCAGCCGGCCTTTTTGCTCGCCACGCACGCGAGCTCGACCAGGCGCGGCGCAGACAGCGTGGCCAGCGGTGTGGCGTCCACGATCAAGGCAAGCTGGCGCGCGGCCTCCGCAGGGGAGGCCAGTGGGTCGCGCTCCGCCAAGGCATCGGCCGCGAGACCCAGCTCCGCAAGCTTGGCCGCGTCGGGCTCGCGCGCGAACAGCCAGGGCTCGCCATCGCCGAGCCGCGCGTGGTGCAGCTGCTTGGTGCGCTCGCGCTCGAGCTCCGCGGCGATACGCAAGAGCGTCGCCGCCCTGGTGACGCGCAGCTCTTCGGAGACGCTATCGTCCCCCGGAAAACGCGAGACCAAGATGCGCGCCGCGCGGGCCATGGAGATGGCGCCACCGTTCTCGCGCACGATCTCGGTAGCGCGATTGACCAGGTCGTCGGCCGACGCGTGCTGCGCCCAGCGCTCTCGCTGCTTGTTGAGCAAGATGTAGATGTTGGGCGCAGTGATGCCAAAGTGTTTGGCCACGTGGCTCGCCGGCACGTCCAAGCGCCCCTCGAATGGCGCCACCAAGCCGAACAACGCCTCCAAGTACTGACGCGCCTTGCCGGTCCTCGGCATGAACGCGGAGACGAAACCCTCGAGCGTGGTCGGATGCTCGCGCTCGTTCAGCTTCCTCTGCTCGTCGTCGAGGCGCTTGCGCAGCGGCGCGGCGTCGACGCCCTCGCGCTTGTACAGCGCCAGCACCTGCTCCTTGGGCGCCGCCGCGAGCGAGACGAAGCCCGTCACGCCTGCATCGGCGAGCGCGCGCACGGCGAGGGGCGGCAGGTCGGCGCCTTCGATGGGCAGATCGTCGCCGTGGTAGCTCGCGTAAAACGGCTCGTACTGCGTGTCGCGCCCCGAGAGCGCGCACCAGCGCTTTCGAAACTCCAAGATCTCCTTGGCGACCTTGGTGCCGATGCCGCGAATGGCAGACAGCCGATTGGGCGCGAGCGTGTGCAGCTGCTCCACGCGGTTGATGCCCGCACGATCGAGCGCGTTTTTCGCGCGCGTCGACAGCGGCAGGGCCTCCACAGACGTGTCCGGTGCGATGGCCTGGATCTCTTCGTCGCTGAGCGTCGGCTCGCGCGACTCCTGCGCTTGCTCTTCGGGGCGCACGCTCGGCGCTCGGCGCGGCTCCTCGAGGGCACGCTCCCACGCCTTGCGCATGTCGCGCGCACTCGTGAAGCGCTGCTCGAGCTGACGCGCAAGCGCCTGCCGAAAAAACTTCACCAGGCCATCGCGGGCCGCGGGATCGAAGCGCTCGGCGGCCAGCGTGAGCTCGCTGCGCTCGTCCAGCGCCACGCCCCCCTCCCCTCCCCAGCTCGGCCGCACGCCCGCGATCATCTCGTGCAGGGTCACCGCTGCGCTGTAGCGGTCAGCCGCGTGGTCCCACGAGCCACGCTCGCGCAGGAACGGGTCGCGATACACGGCGGTCCCCACGCCGAGCTCCGTGGTGGGCGCGTCTGCGAGCGAGAAGTCGAACAGCGTAAGGTGCTTGGCTTCTTTGCCGAGGGAACCGACTCCGATGTTCGCTGGTTTGATGTCGCGGTGAATAACTGGCCGCTCTTCGAGCGCCTCGAGCGCACTGAGTAGGTCCTCTCCGTAGCGCGCGGCGTAGTCGATCGAAACTGCGCCCTCGCGGGTGAGCTCGCGGTGCAGCGTGTGCTCACCGGCAAGCTCCATCAGCAGACACACGCGGCCGCCGATCTCGCGCTCATCGACCAGCTTGACGATACGCGGATGGCGTAGCTCCTTGAGCACGCTGGCTTCGGCGCGCAGCCGGGCGTCGTGCTCTTCGCTGAGGCTGACCTTGAGCGCGTATTCGCGGTTGTCGGACTCGCGCAGCACCTCGAGCACACGCGACGACGAGCCGTGACCAAGCACCTTCGTCACCATCAAGTCGCCAAGAATGCTGCCGAGCTCTGCCTCGAGCGGCGAAGTAGCGGGCAGGTTTGGGGCATCCGGTGCCGCAAGCGCCTTTTCGAGCACCTGAAACCACTCGAGCGCGTCGTCCGCGCGACTCGCAGGCGCCAACTCCGTCGCGGAATGCAGCGCGTTGACAACCGCCCGCTCGACGACTGTGTCTTCACTGCTCGGATCGAGAAAACGATCGCGGCGCAGGCGGACGTCCACGTCGAAGGCCGTTGGTCCCGGCGCGCTGTCCGTAAAGAGAAGATAGGCGATGGCGCCCAGACCAAAGATATCGGACGCCGGTGTACGTGAGGTCGGGTCTTCGCGAACCTCCGGCGCCTGGTACAAGGCCCATGACTCCGACGCGAGCTGCGACCAGTGCGCTGTGGCGCTGATGCGCTCGCCGGATGCGAGCTGAAAGTTGAACAGGCGAAGCTCTAGCTTGTTGGTCTCCACAGAGCGCCGCACAAGCACACTGCCTGGTGCGACCGCGCCATGCACGACCCCGCGCTTGTGACAGTAGGCCAACGCATCAGCGAGCTGGCCGAGCACGTGAATGCGGTCGTCGAACGTGGTCTCCGGATTGGTTCGCAAGAACGCATCGAGCGGCAACGCGCCCTCAAACTCGTCGAACAGAACAGACGGACCACGCTCGGCACTCGGCACGTACTCGGTGCACGACAGGATGAACGGGCTCCCGCGCACATCGAGCAGCACGCCGACCTCGCGATCCGCGGCGCGCATCAGCTGCTGACGACGCTCGATGCTGGTCTGCTCAGGTACCAGGTACACGCGGGCGCGCCGGCGCATCGTCTTCATGCTTTGGTGAACGGCCACGCGATCCTGATAACCGGGCCCCTCGTCGAGCACCTCGCCCAGCTGATACGAGCCGACGATCTCGCGGGCCTTGCGCGGCCTAAGTCCAATCAGCTTGGCGGCCTCGAGCAGCGCCTTGGTGTGCGGCCCGTCGATGCGCTCCGCACGCCAGTCCTTCGGTGCGCCGTGAAACTTGTGCCGCGTCAGTGCGTCCTTGACCTCGCTGCGTGTCACGACGCCGATGCGCCCATCAGGGTCGAGCGCTACCTGCGCATCAGTGTGGCTCAGAAAGACCAGCGGCTCGATACGCGGGCAGCGCATCGAGCCACGCAGCCGCCGATCGAGCATCGAACGCAGCACCTTGCACTTGTGGTCCGTCAGCCGCAGCGGCGGGTCCATGTACCGCGGTTGGCGCTCGCCAGGCACCGAGCGCTGCCAATCGAGTGCGTTGCCCGTATAGCGACCAGGCCCGCCCTTGAGCTCCATCAAGTAGATCGCCGAGTACCCCAGCACGATCAGATCGATCTCGTAGAAGCGGCCGTTGGACGGGTCGAGCAGCTGCACGAGCTCCCACACGTAGTAGGGCTCCGTATTGGGCAGCTCGTTCTCCACGAAGTCGATTCCCTCGCGCTCCCACGGGTACGGGGTATCGCCACGGACCAGGATGCGACTCGCAGGCAGCGCCATCTCAGCTCGCTCCCTGTAGGGCGGTGCGATCTTCTGCGAAGGCGTCGTCGGAGCTCACGACGCGAGCTCCGGCACGCACCCCCGCGGCCTCGCTCGCAGAGAGCACACGACCGTGCTGGTGCGTGTCGACCACGGCGCAAGCGGCCAGCGCGACCTGCCGATGGGACGGTGGCGTCGCGACACACGTCACCTGCACCGACCAATCGAGATCTGCCCGACCCAGAAAGGCTTGCGCCAGGGTGGCCACTGCACTCGGCCCCGCCACGACCAACCGATCGGTGGGATCGACCGCTTCGAGTGGAATCGGCCGCAAGGCGAGGCCCCAGGCGCCAGCCACAGCCGCGAGCACCTCCGCCGCGGTCGCCGGTGGGGGGGCCGACACTAGCTCGCGCCAGACCTCCTCCCCGCGCACCGCATCCAGCGGCGCCCACGACGCGCCGAACGCCTCGTCCTCGGCCACGTGCTTCAGCGCGAACACCTCGCGCGCGCCGAACGCCCCGGGCCACTCTGCGTTGGCGTCGCGCAGCAGTAGGTCGATGCGGTCGTTGGCGGCGAGATGCCCGCGAAAGGCCTTCCAGCGCGCGTCTGCGTCCGCGCCGAAGCGGCGCTTGGTGGGGCGACGGGCTTCGACGAACTGCAGGCAGGCGAGCGCGGCGCGGTAGTAGCGGGCGACCTCGGTGAGGTCGGGCGTGGTGGTCCCCATGGCTGGCGAGGTTGCCATAGATTGGGGGCGCTTGCTTGGGGAGCGACAGCGGGAGTCGAGCTCGCGGCCCGACCGTGAAACAGCTAGCTGATGCCCCTACGCTCTGCGTCGCCGAACACGGCCCCGTCCCTTCTTCGGCTCCCCTACGCGCCGCTTCGGCCGCAGATGCAGCTCGTCGTCAGGCACGATCTCGATTCTCATCCCCCACCCCTCGTAGCGTTCGACCATGTGCGCGAACTGGCGGAGCGTCAGGTCCTGGCCATCGACCGAGATGAACAGATCGTCTTCGCCGTCGGGCCGGCCTTCGATCACGCAGCGAACGATGTCCCCGCGCGAGACGAGCTCACCCGACAGGTCGCATCGCTCGAGCTGAGGCTGGCCGACTGGAATCTCCGTCGCAACGTAGGTGAAGCTCCGCCGCAGCTCCTCACTCGCTTCAATACCCGCGTTCCACAGCGCGAGGATGTTCTCGTCTGTCATACTCGCGAGCTTGTCGGCTCCAATAGTCAGGTAGGTCTTGGCGATGTTGGGGTCGCCGTATTCGATGACGGCCGCGTCGCCTTCTCGAGTGATGCGCACCTCGTCGGGGCTCGCGACGTGAGGGCGGCGGCGAGGGAAGGCCATAGGCGCGGGATACACGACTCGTGAGCGGCTGCCAAGCGGTTCCGTCTATGCGATATCTAAGTCCAATGCCGAGACGCCAACGCGAGCGAAAGCCCACCCCCGCCGAAGACCAACCCCTCGACGACGGCACCCGCACCGGCATCGAGAGCTGGCGCGTGATCGGCGCAGTATCGTTTTGCCACTGGGACCGCTGGCTGCTCCGCCTCGCACTCGACGAACCTCAGGGATTGCGCTCCATCGAGCGCGAATTCCGCCGTCGAGCGACCGTGAAGGGCTCACCCAATCGCGATGCCGAAGCGATGCTCGCGCAAGTGACGGATTTGCAGGCCCGTCTGCATCGACTCGAGCTCGCGCCGGAGTCCGTGCTCGACAATGTCGAGCGAGCAAGCAATTGGCTGCTGGCCAAGGCGCATCGTCGGGTCTGGCATGGGCGCGCGATCTACAACACAGAGGCGATGCTCAACACACCCCGCGTGGCTCTGGAGGCGCGTGCTCTGCGCGGAAACTGGGCGGCGTTCCCAGTCTCACCTGCGAGCTACGCGGCACCCCTCAAGGCGATCGTCGGCTCCGGCTACTACGACTACCGTGGTGTCGGACTGATCACGATGCAGATCGAGATGCAGATCGATAGGATGCTGTACGTCGCGAAGAGCGACGCCGAGCGCCTCGCGATTCATCGTGCAGCACTCACCGCCGTCATCGAGATGATGGATCAGGTCGATGACTCGGACGCTGACATGGCGATCCTCTTTCGATCAAGCGAGCGCGCCTATCTCGAGCTTCTGCGCGGCCCGCTTCAGACACCTCGCATGTTGCGCGACCTGCTCGAGCTCGTGGTGTGGGAGGACTACGGTCTTTTCGCCGAGGGAGGGCAGTTCGTTGGCGCGCTAACAGAAGACAAAGCAGACCTCGTGGTGATCGAGCTTGCTCGCATGCTCTCCGAGTTGCGCGCGGCAGGCCTCGACTACCAAGCCGCCCGCGTTCGGGCACTGCGCAAGAGAGTGCTTGCCAGCGTGGAAGACCGGGAACTTCTCTCGCCTTCGGCGCAGTCGGAGTAGGGACGCGACGTGCTCGGCCGCAAGTCGTAGCTCCCGGAAGCCCCTCGCCAGGCATGGGCAGTACCAAACGGGCATCCGGGAGCCGCGTCGCACCCATCGCCGCGCTCGCCGAGGCTCCCGGAAGCCCTCTCGCGGCGTCAGGCGGACTGCAACGCGCTTCCGGACGCCGGAAATACATCGAGAGGCGACTGATCAGGGGCTACCGGAAGCCCCTAGACACACGATAGGGGATGATCCAGGGCTCCCGGGAGCCCTCCATGATCCGTCCAGTGATGTTCGGGGGCTTCCAGCCGCTATCTTTGACCTGTCTCACGGCCCAAAGCTGCCTCCCCAAGAGGGTCGATCACTCCGTACCGGTCGCCGCCAGCCCGGACGATGGGGTCGCCGAGTCCTCCTCGCCGTCGTTCGGCTGCGAGTCCACCGGCGCTGTCGCGGCCGGTGCCGCCCGCCTACGGGGACGCTGGTACAGCGACGGCGCCACCTGGTCGACATCGCCGTCGTCCCACCGCAGATACGCCAACGCGCGCCGTGCGCTGTCGTAAGCCCGAACCAACAGCGTGAACGCGCGATTGCGCATATCGATCGCCTCGGGCGTGACCCGGTTGGCGCTGTGGTCCTTCGCACCGAGCGCCACGAGCAGCTCGGTACCGAGCAGCGACGCACGGTCCACCTGCTCGCGGTCGATCGCAGTCTTGCCGGCAATAGCCTTCGAGCTCACGTCGAACAGCGCACCGAGTGCAACCAGGTCAGTCGCGAGATCCAGGTGGCCGGAGCCGGCACGGATCTCGGCCAGACGGCCATCGTCGACCAGCCCAGCAAACGCGAGCGCCTCGGCAGCTACCATCAGCTGCTGCTTGAGCGTCGTCCCCTCGTTGATCAACAAACTCAGGTCGGCGCGCTTGGTGACGGGCTGCGACTCTAGGTGCGCATAGACGGCGCCCAGCGCGTAAACGCGCAGTCTGCGGATGGCGTCGAGCGCGTGCGTGGGCAGTGCCTGCTTGATGTGTCCCTCGTACGCGCGGATGTGGGGCTCAGCCCCAAGGGCAATGCTGGCCGCGCGCGGGATGTCGACGTTGACCGTGAGGATGTCTGCTGGACTCAACTTCTGAAGCTCGGCGCGGATCTCTTCGAAGGCTGCTTTGGCTTCATCCGGCGTGCCGATCTTGGCCGGGGACTTGGTTACAGCTGTCTTCTTACGCTGCGTCATCTGTTGCTCCTGTTGAACGCTGACGAACTTCGCGTGTGGCGCGATGTGCGTTAGACGAGGATGCAACGCAGGCGGCGGACGAGTTCTTCTAAACTCGGTGTGACGCTTTGGGGTGAACGAGCTACTGGCCTTCTGAGCCGGGCGGCGGGGGGTGGACATGCGCTCGACCGCCGTCGGCCATGGCGTGGTCAGGCCGGACAAGGGGGATACTGAATGCAGGCAGAGGTTCGTACTACCGAGGACGGCATCGAGGTCGTCGCCGACACCGAGTGGCTCTCTCGCCCGGCCCTGCGGCATGCAGTTGCCTGGGCGGAAGAAAAAGACCTGGTTGCGGGGGCGCCGGCCGCGGCAGACCGAGTGGTACGACTGCCGGGCGCCGAGCTGGAGCGTCTCGGCAAGGGACCGACATTCGAGGAGGCCGAAGTCCTCGACCTGTGGGCATCCGAGCACGAGGCGGAGATATGACCAAAAGGTGTGGATCGGCGTGATCTGAAAAAGTGGCGTACCTTCCGGGTAATCACACCAACAACTGCTCTCACAGGAGCAGGGAAGGCACGCCGATGACGAAGGTAGCGAAGG
>JBEGTL010000020.1:0-33219 GCA_041179425.1 Pseudomonadota bacterium
CGCACCCGGCTGCTGGCCTACCTGGCCGAGCACGGGGCCGACCTCGCGGAGTTCGAGCGAGAGCTCAAGGCTGCCGTGACCTCGCAGATCGTCGTCGCGCACCATCTGTTGACCGACGCTCGCAGCTCTCTCGGCGAGGAGCTGGTGTCCGAAGCCCTGCGCGGGCACGAGCTGTTCGCGCGCGAGCTCGCCGAGGCAGTCGCGAGCCTGACCGCGCCACGGTTGACAGTCGTGCGTGGGGACGGTCTGCAGACGCGTGCGCGCTCGGGTCACCTCGCTCTGGTGCAGTGAGGCGCAGGGCACCAGGCGCCATCCTCCTTTCCTCGCACACGGCTTGCTCGGCCCTTCACGCCGACGCTCGTCGCTTATGCGGTCCCCGGGCCTGGCCCGTGGGACAACGCGGTGAAGAGAGGAATACGGCGCCCATGCTCGGAAATCGCGTCTCGAAGTCCATCGTTTCTGCTCTCGCAGCCCTGGGTTGCTCGCTGCTGCTCGGTGCGTGCGGCGGCAACCCCACGCCCAAGACTGCCCTCGCGGCGGAGATGGAGGACTTGCCCAAGTGGGCGCTGGGCAAGTGCGAAGAGACGCTGAAGAACAAAGACGCGCTCTGTGCGAGCGGCAGCGTGCAAGGCATGAGCAGCGTGAGCCTGGCTCGCACGGCGGCCGAGGGGAGGGCGCGTACCGAGCTCGCGCGTATCCTCGAAGTGCGCGTGAAGTCGATGCTGAAGGACTATCAGGCCGCGACCCAGGGTGGCGCTGACAACGCGACCTCGAGCGAGCAGTACATCAACGACACGTCCAAACAGATCACCGACATCACGCTGTCGGGGTCACGTCTCGAAGAGAACTTCGTCTCGAAGACCGGTACGTTTTGGGCGCTCGTCGTCCTGGATGTCGATGCCTTCAAGGGTTCGCTAGAAAAGGCCAACGACCTCAACGACCAGGTGCGCGCAGCGATCATCGACCGTGCAGACCGTTCGTTCCGAGCACTCGATCGAGCGACCGAGCCCTGAGCGCAGATCAGCGCTCCGTAGACTTTGAGGACGTCGAGGACGAGAGCTCGTCGAGGATGTCGGCGGGGAGCGCGACATCACCTGCCCCTTGTACCGCCTGCAGCGAGCTCTCCAGGTCTGCCCTCGGAACAGTCAGGCGCGCCCAGATGCGCAGGATGGTCTCGTCGCCTCGCAGTACGCGCTCCCAGCCATGGAGCGGCGCCTCGGCGTGACGAATCACCCCTTTGACAGCCTCGAACGTGTGCTCGAACGCGGTAGTCTCTGCGGGCTTGGTGCTCTCCACGCTGACCATCACGTCCGCGACACGCACTCGAATCACCTTCAACAGCTCGGCGCGGGCGATGGCATCGACGCCGGCGTACGCGGCCTGCATGCGCGCGCCAGCGGGCACCTCCATCACGCCCCACACCGTGATTGCGCTCTTGCTGACGGTCACGTTCGTCTGCGCGACGGTCACATCGCCGAGCTCGCCGCCGCGCTCCAGCACGCGTCCCACGAGGCGCTCGGAGCCGGCGTGCTGACAGGCAAACGACAGGCTCAGCAGGGCCGTCGCGAGGGTAGGTGACTTCATGTTTGCGACTCCGACGCGTGACGACGAGCTCCTGCCAGCTCTCCCGGGAATTGACATGTTACGGCACGATAGGAAGATAGCGCCCATGGTTTTGTCGCCGGTGCTGCGCGCGCTCGTCGCCTGTTGTCTGTGGATGCTCGGCTGTGGTGGCGCACGTTCCCCCGTGCACAAGACGACGGGCGCACCCGTATCGGCCGACGCTCCTTCGTGGGCGCGCGAGGGCGACGCCAAGACCGACGAGGGGTCCCTTTTCGTGTGTGAGGGCGACGGGGCGAACGAGGAGGCTGCGACCGAGGCCGCGCGCGCGCTGTGCAGCGCCAAGATCTGCGAGCTGTGCGGGGTCGAGGTCAAAGCCACCGTCGAGACCCGCGAGACGCTGGACAAGGTCGAGGTCGAGCGCAAGGTGGTCGAGACGTGTCGGCGCGTGCGCAAGTCCGAGGAGCAGATCCGCTATCGGCAGGCGGGCTGTGGGCCCGACGGGTGCCGGGCGTGGCTGCAGGTCTTTTTTGGCGCAGAGTCCGAAGCGCGCGAGTGTCGCGCCTACGCCGACGGCAACTTCGCCGACTCGGGCCAGTGCGAAGACCTGATCGAGCAGTTTCGCAGCACGCCCGGTCGCACGGCCGCATCGTTTGGGGTTCGTATCGATCTGCTCAATCGCGCCATCGTCGCCTGCGCGGAGATCGACGTACGACCCACGCCCAAGCTCACCGCGTTGGACGAGATCTTGTGGCAAGGCGTCGTCAGTCCGCGCGCCGAGCCACACGACGAGCGTCCCATCGACAAGACCACGTCGATCGCCGAGCGCTTGCGCACCATCGCCGCCAACAGCATCGACGCCTGGAAGACGGACTACGCCGAGCGCGCGTATCGCCCGATCGATAGGCAGGCGCTGCTGGAGAGTAAGGTGTTCGTCGACCGCATCGCGCTGATCCGCGATGCGATGATCGGCTACGAGTCGATCATGACCGTGTTCGAGGCCGTGGTCGATGTCGAGCACGCCCCTGACCCTGCGCACGACGCCGCCTTGGTGCGCGCGCTCAGAGCGCTCAAGCCGGTGGTCTCTGGGTTGTCCCCCGCACAGAGCCTGGCCTGGGCGGCCGACGAGATCAGCCACAACCACGCCACACTCAAGCTGCCCGGCATCAAGGCGTACTTCATGGAAGTGTTCGCCAAGACGCCGATCAACAGTGTGGGCTACGCCTTGATGGACGCGATCGTCAGCGACCAGCGCGCAGACGAGGTCGAGTGGAGGTTCGTCGTGCAGCACACTGGAGACTGCGCAAGCTGCCTGGCCAAGCTGCTCAACTTGCCCGAGCACGGCGGGGAGGCGACGCGCGTCGCACGCCTGGTGGAGTACACGCGCATCTCGTCCAAAGACACTTACATCACAGCCCTACAAGACGTGAACCCGGAGTTTTTGTTGCGCGCAGAGTCGACCCTCGACCCGGCATTCGCAGCCAAGGTCTTTAGCTACAAGTGGCTCGAACGCTGGCTGCGCAAGCTGCCGGCAGCGGGCCGAAGCGGGGCCAGCCACCTGGTGCGAGACACCTACGCCAACTCCCACGATTGGCGCTGGATGGTGTCGCCCGCACAACATCAGGTGCTCGCCGAGCGCGCCTGGCAGCTGCTCCAAGCGCGCGCGGCGACCGTGCGCTGCGACGACTTCGACAAAGAGCTGAGTCTGGTCGAGGACCATGGAGTCGACACACGGGCACTCCAGCCGACGCTCTGTCGCTGCGTGGCCGAGCCTCAGCGGGGCAGCGGGATGCGAGACCTGACTGAGCTCTATCAGCGACTCGTCGCATGGGGTGCGAGCTGCGTCAGTAAGGAAGGTGCGCGATGATCTTGTTTTGGCTGTTGGCCGCGCTGAGCGACGTGGACCTGTGTAAACCAGTCGTCGAGCCGCCGCTCATCGAGGTCGACCCGCGCAGTATGGAGATCAAGATCTCTCGCTCGTACGGCATCCCCTGGGTCGTGTGTGCACAAGAGAAGGGCGCTCCGGCCCCTGTGCTCCGTGTCACGGCCAAAGATGGCAGCGGAAACCACGTGCTGTTCGACAAGGCCATCGAGCTTCGCGACTCGCTGCGCCACGACACCGACAGCTTTTCTGCGCGCGCCGAAGGCTGTGCAGACGTCGCGCCCAATCATCGCGACGCGACCGCCGTGCTGCAGGGCCCCGTAGGCAATCGTCACTGGTATAACCGTAGAACCGTCGATGTCGAGCTCGTCGCCGAGGGCGGCCTCGCTCCGCTCGCGTTCAAGGCGCAGACCGAAGTGTTTTGTCGGGCCTGCTCGGACGGCGACCGCATCTCCATGTCTTACTACATCAACGACTTCGACAAGAACACCGCCCGCATGATCCTGTCGGTCGACAAGGCTCGCTACGAGTGCGCCAAGGGAGGCGGTCGCATGACGCTGCGGCGCTTCTGGAAAGACCCGGCCGTGGACGAGTGGGCGCCGCTTCAGCCGTACGAGGTGGTGGACAACATGCAAGACCGGCTCAAGCCCGAGAAGGGCGAGATGACGTTGGAGGTCATCGAGGCGAGCCATCACTTCTGCAAGGCCGGCAAACAAAACCTGTTCGAGCTCGTGGGCATCGACGAGTACGCAGGCATCATTCGCCACAACTACGGGCCGAGCGACGCCCTCCACCGCGGTGGCATCGAGTTCTTGAAGTGCGGTAAGTGACCCCTGCGATGCGGCGCTGACAACGGCCGCTGTCCACATGATAGGATTGACCATGGCGACCCCGCACCCGGCCGTCCGGGCTGCTGCGATCCTCGATGCGCTCGACTACCTCGATGTGTTCGAGCTGGGGGCTCGTGCGCGGGTGCTGGGCAATGTGCCTGCGCCGTCGCGTGAGGTTCTGCTCAGTACGTCGCGCTCCTCCTGGGTAGGCATCGAGCACGACCGCTATGCGGTCGATGCGATCGTGAACCTGTTTGGGGTGAATCGCTCCATCCAGTACTGGCGAGCGGCGACCAGCAGACTCGCCGAGCGGCCGCTGCTCAAGGGCTTCGTCAGCGGCATGATCGCGCTACTTGGCCACGACCCTGGCCGCGTCCTGGGTCTGCTACCCAAGGGCTGGCCGCTCGTCTATCGAGAGCTGTGTGACCCGCAGATGGACACCAGCGTGGCGGGCGAGGCAAGCCTGCGCTTCGTCCATATCGCCCACGAGGTGCGCGCCGCGCCCAACTACTTTCACTCGTGGCACGGCACCTGTCTCGGCATGGCCGACTTGGCGCGCATGGAAGGCAAGGTGACCTTCGTGGTGAGTGCCGATCGCTCGACGGCGAGCGCGACCTTTGTGTGGGACGTGTCGTCACTGCCCTACCGCTGAGCGGCAGCACAGAACCCCCACGTGGATCGACGGGTTGTCGTTCGCGATCGCGCTGCACAGGTTGATCACGTCGTGCACCACGCCAAACCAGCCGGTGGCGTCGAGCCACACGCAGTCGCCTTGCTGCTGCACGCAGCCGTCGCCGCAGCACACCGCGCCCGAGGAGGTGGACCCGCAGTCGGTGCAGCTGTGGTCGCCGAGCGCGACTGCCCAGTTGCCCTTCTCGGCGTAGCACTCGGCGTGACTGACTCGTGAGCTCAGGTCTTCGGGGCCGCGCGCATCGTCGCCGCACACGTGCCAGCCTGCTGCGCACGCGTCGGCAGGGACGACACAAGCGCCACGATTGTCGCCGCACGACGCCCCCGTCTTGGGCGCGCGCATCGAAGCACGCGGCCACGTCGCCGCGCAGCCCGCGATGGTCGGATGGCGAGCGAGGCTGGCGAAAGCTTCGCGCGTCCCGTCGCTGCACCCCACCTCGGCCTGACAGCGACCCTCGTGGCAGCCGAAGCCAGCGCTGCACGACGTCGCGCAGTCGCCGCAGTGTGCCGAGTCGCTACGAACGTCGGTGCAGCGCCCGCTACACGACACCGCGGCGTTCGTGCATGGGGCGCCCGCATCGGACGCGGGGAGCAACACGCTGGCGTCAGTCGCCGCGCCAGCCTCCGGTCGCCCAGAATCGACCACGGTCGGAACATTCATTCCGGACGAGCCGGCGTCGGTGTCGCGATCATTGTCGATGGCGAGCGGTGATCTCGCGTCCAGCTGTGGCAGCGCGCCGCCTCCCGCGTCGCGACCCGCTGGCTCATCGCGCATGGTCGCCGCGCTCGCGTCGTTTCCGTACTCGGGGTTTGCAGCGTGACCGCAGCTCATCGACAAGCTGCACGCGCACACCCACGCAATCACGTTTTGCATGCTGCTGCGCGGGTACCACGGACCAAGCTTCAGTCGCGTGACAAATGCGCGACGGACACGAGGCGCGCGCTGCGAGAGGTGACGAAGCCGCGTGGCGCATGCGCGCTCGGTGGCGTGTGCGACGCGTGGACTTACGGTAGAGTCCGCCGTGATGAGTGATGAGACTCGCGCGGGACCTGCTCTCAAAAAGGTCCGCTACTCACGAGCTCGCGTGCTCGTCACCAAAGGACCCGACGCGGGGGCGGCGGTCGAGGCGGCTGGCAAACGGCTCGCCGTCGGCAGCGCGCCCGACAACGACCTGGTGCTGAGTGACGCGTTGGTCTCGCGTCGTCACTGCGAGATCGAGCTCGGTGAAGCGGGCTTTCGTGTGCGCGACACCGGCTCCACCAACGGTGTGCACGTCGCGGGCACGCGCATCTACGATGCGTCGTTCAACAAGCTTACCGAGCTCGTGCTCGGCGAGAGCAGACTCACCATCACATTGCTCTCCGACGGAGAAGAGCGTGCGCAGAGCAGCGCCCAGAAGTTTGGCGACTTGCTCGGTCGCTCCAGCAAGATGCGTGAGCTGTTCGCCGATCTCGAGCGGCTCGCGCCGTCGATGCTCGGCATCCTGATCGAAGGCGAGACCGGCGTGGGCAAAGACGTGGTGGCCGAGTCCATCCATCACGAGAGCGCGCGCAGCGAAGGCCCGTACGTGGTGTTCGACTGCGGTGCGGTCGCACCGACGCTGATCGAGAGCGAGCTGTTCGGACACGAGCGTGGTGCGTACACGGGGGCCTCCACCACGCGTGCGGGCGTGTTCGAGGAGGCGCACGGGGGCACGCTCTTTCTGGACGAGGTGGGAGAGCTGCCCAAAGAGCTTCAGCCCAAGCTGCTACGCGTGCTCGAAGGGCAGAGCATCAAGCGCCTCGGCGGTACGCGTGCCGTCGTGGTCGATGTGCGCGTGCTGGCAGCAACCAACCGCAACCTGGCGGCAGAGGTCGCGCGTGGTCAGTTTCGTCAGGACCTGTACTATCGATTGGCAGCTTGCAAGGTGTGCGTGCCGCCGCTGCGCGAGCGGCTCGACGACATTCCCATGTTGGTCGAACACTTCCTCAAGGCAGACAACGCCGCGCTCACGCCCGCCAACGTGCCTGCGCACGTGTGGGAGATGTTTGCGGCCCATCGTTGGCCGGGCAACGTGCGCGAGCTGAGGCACGCAGTGCAGCGGCTCGTGATCGCTCCCGAGCTCTCGCTTCGCATGGTCGATGACGGCCCCTCGGCAGACGAACACAAGCGCGCAAACGGTGCAAGGTCGGCCGCGATCCCGCTGCGTGTGGCGCGTCGCGACGCGGTCGAGAGCTTCGAGCGTGCGTACATCACGGATATCTTGCAGCGCGCAGAAGGTAATCCCGTGCGCGCCGCTGGGCTCGCCGAGGTCTCGCGTCAGATGGTGCAAAAGATGATGCGCAAACACGGCATCGAGTGAGGCCAGGGCGCCTTGACGCCGCGGGAGTGTCGCTTGACCTGACCGTGTCGTAACCCATACGGTGACGCACGCGGAGGAGACGACAGCTGGAGGAAAGAACAAGTCGGTCATGACTGCTCTGAACGATCGCTACGAGGTATTCGGCTTGCTCGCGAGCGGCGGCATGGCTTCCGTCCTCTACGGTCGTCTGCGCGGACCCGCAGGCTTCGCGCGCGAGGTCGCCATCAAACGGCTGCATCCGCACTTTGCGCGTGAGCCCGAGTTTCTCTCGATGTTCATCGACGAGGCGCACATCTGCGCGCGCCTCTCGCACGCCAACATCGTGTCTGCGCTCGACGTCATCGACACGCCGCCCGACCTTTGTCTCGTCATGGAGTACGTGGCCGGTGCCGGCCTCGACATCCTGTTGCACGCGGCGCGCGCGCGTGGGCTTCTGGTGCCCGTGCCGGTCGCCGTTGCGCTGATCACGGGCGTCTTGCACGGGCTGCACGCCGCGCACGAGGCGCGCGACGAACATGGTCAGCCACTCGGCATCGTCCATCGTGACGTGTCGCCCTCCAACATCCTGGTCGGCGAAGACGGCGTGCCGCGCGTGTTCGATTTCGGGATCGCGAAGGCGCTGAGTAAGCTGCGCACCACACCCAGCGGCGAGATCAAGGGCAAGTTTCCGTACATGGCACCCGAGCTGCTGCGCGGTCACGAAGTCGACCGCCGCTTCGACGTGTACGCGGCCGCGGTGGTCCTCTGGGAGATCTTGGCGGGTCGCGCGCTGTTTGGTCGTCAGCCGAGCGCATCGATCATCCAAGACGTACTCGAGCGAGAGATCGTCCCACCGAGTGACGAGCGTCACGACGTGTCTGCCGCGCTCGACGCCATCGTGTTGCAAGGCCTCGCACGCGATCCGGCCGACCGCTTCGAGACTGCCTTTGCCTTCGCCATGGCACTCGAGAACGCTTGTGCGGTCGCGAGTCAGAGCGAGGTTGCTGCTTGGGTCAAGTCGCTGGTGGGTGACATGCTCGAGGAGCGCGCGATGCAGCTTCGACGCTTCGGGCGCGAGGGCGGTGCGACCAGGCAGCAGCTCATCACGCAGCCAGACCTCCGCGCGAACCTGGAAGCTTCAGACTCATCCGAGGGCACCCCTCGACCCTCGATCGGTGAGCCAGTCGGCCAAGCGGCTCTCACTGCGTCGCCGCCGTCCACGCGCGCATCGCGCTGGCTCGTGCCGGCCTTGGTCGTGCTCCTGTTGTGCGTCGTGGTGGCGGTCGATGCCGTGCGGCAGCGCAGCGTCGCCGAAGCGAAAACACCCGCGAGTGTGCCGGGCGCGCAATCGGACCTGGAGAGCACGCCCGCGTCCGTTCGCCGTCAGATAGACCAGCTCGCGCGAGTGCGTGCAGACGAGCCGCGCTCGCGCACGGGACCGCAGCCTACCGTGCAAGCGCTCGTCGACTCCCTCCCGCACGAACGAAACGGTGCTGTGTCGAGGCAGGCAGCAGGCCGCGCCACGGTCGCCGGCAAACCGAGCTCGAGGCCGCGCACGACGCCGAGGCGTGCTTCGGTTGCCAACCGCAACGATGTCTCGCCAGCGGACATGCCGGGCAAGGCGCTGGGTTCAGCTACGGACTGCGCGCAGGCTTTCGAGCTCGAGACCGTCGACGGAGTCGTGGTCAAGACCTTCAAGCCCGGCTGCCTTCAGTGAAGCGCTCGCGGCAACCTAGTCGGTAACCGAGAGTTTCTACGCGCCTCGTTCATCGCTACGGCGGCGATAAAAATCCTGTCATCTCGCGGCAGGCTCGCAGGCACGGCCGCTGCACTACGGGTCGCCATGCGCAACGCAACGTCATGGTCCAACGTCACGCCCTCCTCTTTGCCTGCTCCATTCCGGAGCGCTCCTCACGCCCTCGCGACCCCGCCCAGACTCCGCATCGTCCGCGCACGCGACACCGTGGCGGTGACGGCCGCTCGACCGCAGAGCGACTTGCACCAGCGCGCCTCGGCACTCATGGCGCGCTACGCGGCGGGCGACGAGCGCGCCTTCCCGGCGCTCTACCTGCTGCTGCGGCCGCGGCTGGCGCGCCTGTGCGGTTCGATGGTGGGCCCAGTGCACGAGCTCGACATGTTGCAGGAGGTGTTTTTTAAGCTGCATCGGGCGCGCGCGAGCTTCGTGACGGGCGGCAACGCCATCGCGTGGGCGTACGCCGTCGCGCGCCGTGTCTGCATCGATCATCTGCGGGCGCCGATCAGGACCCTGGAGCTCGCGATGGACCACGACCAACTCGATGCGCGTGGACCCGGCGTCTCGGCAGACGAGCCATCTCTACGCGCGCTGCTCAACGAGCGGCTCGGCTTGCTCTCGGAGTGTGTGCGCACGACGTATCTGCTCGTCAAGGCCGAGGGGCTGAGCTGCGCCGAGACGGCGACGCTGCTCGGCATCAGTGTAAGCGCGGTGAAGCAGCGGGTGCATCGCGCGACGGCCGAGCTGCGTGCCGAGCTCGACGGTGCGCCGTGCCGCTCGGCGGCGAATGCGTGACAGGGCTGCAGCTACGTTGTGAACGATCCGGCTTTCCTGTGCGAGACCTTCCCAAACCGGTAGGGCCGTGGCAGCACTTCCGCACCGATGCGGGCCTGCGCTCGCGCGGCAGGCTCGTCCGCGGGAGCGAAGAAAGGATCGTGGGTCGTGAACAGACAACGCCCACGGTCTCGTGTAGTGCGCGCGTGTCGCCATCCGTTCCTGTGCACGTGGGCCATGTTGCTCGTCACGCTGACACTCGTCGCTGGCGTTGCGCAGGCTCAGAGCGCGAGCGAGAGTTGTGTCGCCGACCATCGAGCCGTGCAGACCAAACGTCAGACCGGAGACTACCTGCTCGCACGCGACGCGGCGTTGCGCTGCGCCGACGCGCGTTGCCCCAAGCTGGTTCGCGAAGACTGCGCACCGTGGTACGTAGAGCTCGAAGATCGGCTGCCCTCGCTGTTGTTCCAAGCACGCGACGCGCGTGGGCGTGACGTTGTCGACGTGCACATCACGGCCAACGGTCGGGCACTTGACGGTCTCTCCAACGGTCGAGCCGTCTCCGTCGACCCGGGCGACTACAGACTGCGCTTCGAGGCCAAGGGTCATCGACCCCTCGAGCTCGATGTGGTGGTCGTCGAAGGTGTCAAACGACGTACGGTGTCAGTCGTGCTCGAGCCTGACTTGGCCACGCAGGTCGAGCAGACCGACGACACGACCCAATCCCAAGCGGGGGGCAAACGTGCGCGTGGGTCCATCACACCAGCCGTGCTGACGCTCGGTGCGATTGCGACGGTGGGACTCACCACGTTCGCGGCGCTCGGCGTCAGCGGCAAGGTGATGTTTCAAAAGCTCGAGCAAAGTAAGTGCAAACCTGACTGTGCACGGACGGAGGTCGAGCATGCGAATCGTACGTACTGGGCTGCCGACGTCGCGGCTGGAGTGGGAGGCGCCGCAGCGATCGCGTGCGCCATCGTCTATCTGGTCGGACGTCCGAAAGCTGGCCACGATCAACGAGCACGCTGGGACGCCGCGCCGCTCGCTGGCGGGGCGAGTCTTTCGCTGCGCGGCGCGTTCTGAGGGGATGCCTATGAGTAAGGTCGGGGCCGTGCTGGCGGGCGCGGTGTCGCTGCTCGCGACGGGTTGTGTGCCTGCGTCTGTAGAGGAGTGGTCCGGCGGTGGACCACGCGATGCCGGAGCGGAGGTGGGGTCCGATGGGACCCCAGAGGGCAGCACGCGTGACGCTGCCGTCGATGCAGCCTTACGTACGCGAGACGGCGGGCGTGATGCTCATGCGCTGGACGCAGCGCCCGTCGTTGAAGCCGTTGTAGATGCAGCCAGCGCAGAACCGCCGCCCCTGCCGGCCGACGCGGGCTTCACAAACGCGCCCGATGCAGCGTCGGTGCCATCACTCGCGGATGCAGGCGGGACGCCTCTGTGCGCGACGACCGGCTTGTTGTTGTGCGACGACTTCGAGAGTGTGCTGCTCGTCTGTCCGAGCGAGCACCCCGGCAAGTGGAGCTCGTGCGAACAGCTGGGGAGTGCGCCAGACCCGATGGTGGTCGGGGGCGCGGCGGGGACACGAGGACGAGTCTTGGTCTCTTCGCTCGGCTCGGGTTCGGAGATGCGCAGTGCGCGCATCGCTCTTGACCTGCTGCTAGACGTTCGCAACGTTCACGCCGCCTTCGACGTCTTCCCGCAGCCCGCCACGAACGCACTCTACACCTGGGGCAAGCTCGAGCAGGGCGCGGGTCACGACGTGAACGACGACCCAACACACTACTCGGGCGTGAGCTTGATCTCGCGTGAGGGCAAGCTCGCGCTCTCGGTGCAGCGCACTTACGATCTGCTCAAGCCCGACGCGGAGGAGGTTACCGAGGTCACGGCCATGCCCTCCAAGTGGACACGCATCGAGCTCGATGTGGCGTTCGGTGCTACGCAGATCGATGTGAGCCTACAGCTCGATGGGGCGGCGCCGATGAAGTTTGGGCCCTTTGCGCGCGGCACGGTCACCGTCGACACGCTGCAGTTTTTGCTGGGCGTGTACAGTGACGGGCCCGGCACCGCCTCGGTCCTCTACGACGACGTCGTCGTGCGCGCCGACCGTCAATGAAGGATGGCGTGTCGCCGCTCGGTGCGTGCACTCAAGATCTCGGCGGCCGCTGCGAACGGAGCAGCCTGCCCCGCTTGCGCCGCCAGCTGACGATAGAGCGCCGCTGCACCGCTGTGGTCGCCAGCGGCCAGGGCATCTACCGCCGCGCGCGGCAGACCGCGAGCGCGCGCGTGGTCCGTGTGCTGCGTCTCGGTGCGGAGTGGTTGGGACGCGGGGAGCACCAGCGGCTCGACCGTGGGAATTGGGACCGTGGCGGCCTCAACGAGTGGAGCAGGGCGCGTCGTCTTGACCTTGCTCGTTGCGGCCGCGCGCTGTGCAAACCAACCGCCAACACAGATCGACAGCACGACGAGCGACCAACCCAGGAACCTCTTGCGCCGCGGACGGAGCCCGAGCTCCTGGGCCAGCGCCTGCACCTGGGCTTCACTGGACTGCTTGTGATGCAGGTGCGAGTGCACCACGCGGTGTACCTCGGAGGCCTCGTCGGCTGTCAGGATTCGGGTTACTGCGAGCGGCGACGATGTGCCCTGCCCCGCTTTGTTTGCGCTGCCCAGGATTTCGTCGATGCCACCGCGCCAGATGCGTGTCTTGAGTCGCTCCACGTTCAACCTCTCAAGGCAGCGGCCGCGCTTTGCATGGCGGCAGGTAGCTCTACGTGGTGCTCGGTCAGGCGCTCGCCGAAGCTTGGTAGCAGACCGGTGGGCGAGAGCCTCGCACGCGAGCCTCGCTCGTGGTGGCGCGACAAAAACAGATCGCGTAGCTCGTAGCGTCCGGCATCGAGATCGAAGCGGACCACTTCGCTGATGTGTGTGATGCGCCGCGCTCCGTCTGGCATGCGCGCCACTTGGACGATCACGTCGATGCCCGAGCCGACCTGCGTACGGATGGCGTGAAGCGGCAGCGACAGGTCGCTCATCATACACATGGTCTCGAGGCGCGCGAGCGTGTCGATCGGTGTACTCGCGTGCAGCGTCGCGAGGCAGCCGCCGTGTCCACTCACCATCGCCTGCAGCAAGTCGATGGCCTCGGCGCCACGAATCTCGCCGACGATGATGCGGTCGGGCCGCATGCGCAGCGATGCGCGAAAGAGCGCGCGAATGGGGACCGCGCCGCGCCCCTCTTCGTCGGCTTTTTGGGCCTGCATGTACAGCACGTGGGCGCGCTCGATCTGGAGCTCGCGCGTGTCTTCCAGCACCAGCACGCGTTCGTGCGCGGGTGCGCAGGCGGCGAGCACGTTGAGCAGAGACGTCTTGCCGCTGCCGGTGCCACCTGCCACCACGATGTTGCAGCGGGCCACCACCATGGCGGTGAGCGCTTCGGCCGCGGTGTCGTCGAGCGTGCCGAGCTCGACCAGGCGCGCGAGCGTCATGGTGCTGCGCGAGAAGCGCCGGATCGCAACCGCCGGCCCATCGCTCACGATGGGCCAGAGCACGGCCTCGAGCCGCGAGCCGTCGGGCAGCTGCGCCTCGAGGATGGGGTTGTGCTCGTCGATGTACGCTCCGGCGTACTGCGCCACGTTGCGCAGGGCCGCCATGATCGCGGCGCTCGATGCAAACCGTGCAGACGTGCGCTCGAGGCGACCGTGGCGTTCGACGAAGATCTCGTGCGGACCGTTGATCAGGATCTCGCTCACCGTGCTGTCTTCGAGGAAGGCGGCGACGGGGGACAGGAGGTGGCTGAGGGTCTCCGCAAAGACGGCCTTTTCGATCATGGTAGTTCCTTGAGCAGACGCGAACGCACCTCGCGTGCCTCGGGTGCGTCGGGCGCCAGCTCTAAAAATGCTCGGAAGTGTTGGTCTGCACGCGCGCTGTCTTGGCCGCTGTCGTGAAGCAGCATGGCGAGCTCGAGGTGTGCACGCGGTAGGGCAGGCGCGTCGCGCAAGATCAGCTCGTACTGCTCCACGGCCGAGGCGTCGAGGCTGGTCGCGCGGTAGAGCGTGGCGAGCAACATCCGCAGCTGTACGTCGTCGTCGCGCGTACGCAGGGCCTCGCGTGCGCGGTCGATCGCGGAGCGGTACTGCCCGTCTTGTACGTACAGTCGCAACAACCACGGCAGCACGCGGCGCTCGTCTGCCCCGCGGCCGAGCGCACTGAGCAGATACTGCTCCGCGCGCAGCGTGTCGCCCACCTGCTGAGCACGCTCGGCGACCGCGAGCAGCTCCGCCGCGGATGCCTGTGCGGGGACCTGATTGGCGGTGCTCGTGACAGTCTTGCAGCCGGAGGTCGCCAGCACGACCAGGCAGATCAGGACGTGAAACAAGGAGTGAGATGTGGTCTTCATCGTTTCCCTTCGCGGGTGCGCAGCAGCGTCTCGCGTTTGACCGCCTCGAGCCACTGCGCGTAAGGGTCGGCCGGGTCGGACATCAGCGCGAGGGCTAGCTCTGCGTTGTGGCGAGCGTTGACGAAGTCGCGCTCGGTGAGGCTGTGTTCCACGCGGATGTGCAGCAGGTGCAACAGGTCGACGGTCTGCGTGCGCAGCTGTTGTGCCGCCTGGCCTGCCTCGTCTGCACGTTCGTGCTCCCCCGCAGCCGCAAAACAAGCGGCCGCACGCTGGAACAGAGGCGCCCCCGCGAGCGCGTCACCGGCGTAGAACGGAGCGCGCTCGCGCTTGGTCTCTGCCTGCGTCTCGAGCTGCTCTGCCAGCGCGAGCGCAGCGCTCGGCTCGCGCTGCGGACAAGCTTCTTCACGCAGCACTGCGGGTGCAGGTGGCGCAGCGGCGTTGAGCTTGAGCCCGTCCCCCTGGCTCGGAGGATGCAGAACCGCGTACAGACCGAGTGCGACCGCAGCCAGGCCGAGCAGCTGCATACCCGGGCTGGTGCTCGACTTGCCGCGTCCGTGCGAAGTGACCTTGTCTTCGCGGCGCGCCACCGCGGACACACAGATGCCGAGTCCGTTGAACTCGATCATTGAGTCTTCGGGGACGCGACCCTCGACGAATGGCGCGCCATTGAGCCGGCACGGCGGCTTGAGCGAACGCGCGCGGACGTAGATGTCGTCACCCACCAGCTCGACCAGCAGCTGCTCGACGGCGGCCTCGTCGGGCGCGAGGCGAACGTCACAGTGGGAGCCACTGCCGATCAGTGCGTGGTGCTCCTGCATGTCGAGCGCACTGACCGTGCCCTGACGGTGGAGCTCGATGCGCAGTGTGGTGGTGTCGAGCATGACGGTGCCTCCTCAGAAATCTTTCGCGACCTTCATCACCAGCGGGCTGATGATCAGCAACAACACCGCGAGGAACAACAGGCCCAGCGGCAGCATCAGCTTGGAGCCGGCCTTGGCGGCGGTCTCTTCGGCGTCCACCGAGCGTCGTTGGCGTGAGGCGGCTGCCTGCGCTGCGAGCACGGCCGCCAGCGGCGTGCCCTGCGACTCGGACTGAATGACGGCCGCCACCAGGTCCCGTACGGCCTCGCCAGGCGCGCGCTCGGCTAGCTGGGAGAGCGCTTGTTTACGCGTGCGGCCCAGCTTGAGCTCTTGCAGCACCAGGCGCAGCTCTTCGATCAGTGGTTCGTCGGCGCGGCCGGCGTGCTCGATGACCTGACGCACCGCCGCGGTGAAGTCGAGGCCTGCGCCGAGCCCAAGCACCATCAGGTCGACCACGCTGGGCAGCGCGCGCTGAATGCTTCGCACACGCTTCTGGGCGGTGCTGCTGAGCTGCAAGTAAGGTCCGAGCGAGCCGACGAACAGCGCGACCACTGCGACCAGGTATCCGCCGCCCGTGACCTGACAGTACACGATGCCCCATCCAAACCCCGCCAGCGCAGACAACAAGCTCAGCGAGAGCACGTCTTCGGCCTGCAGACCGAGCACGTCTCCGGCCTGCGTGATCTGACGGTTGAGGTGCACGCGTAGCTCTGGCGAGAGCAGACCGCCGAGGCGCGAGGAGAGCCAGCGCATGAGCGGCTCCACCTGCGCGAACGAGACGTTGGTGCGCAAGCCCAAGGTTCGTTTGAAGCCGCGCAGACCCAGGCGCTCGGGCGGCACGCTCGGCGCCGAGAAGAGCGCGTAGCCGAGCAACATGAACGCGGCAAAGGCGAGCACGAACACCAGCGCCTGCAGGCTGACCAGAGTGAGACTCATAGCTCCACGCTCATGATCTGACGCGTCATGAAGATGGATGCGCCCCACATCAAGAGCGCGAGCGTCATGATCACCACGCCCGTCAGCGACTCGGTGAGTGGCAAAAAGTAGCCCGGACTGGCGAAGTCGAAGACCAGGATGAGGCCGAGTGGAAACACCGCCAGCACGTTGGCCTGTGCTCTCCCTTCGGCCGTCTTGGAGCGCAGCACACCGCGTAGCCGGGTCATCTCGCGTAAGGTGAGCGCAGATCCGTCGAGGATCGCCGGCACGTCGCCGCCGGTCTGACGTCCGATCAGCAGGCCCGTCATCGCCGCATCCAGCTGAAAGCTCTGCACCCGCGCGCTCATGTTGGCCAGGGCTTGCTCGAGCGTACTACCCACGTGCATCTCGCGTAGCACCAGCTCGATCTCTTGTTTGAGCGGGTCGGCGGTGACCGGCTGGATCATGGCGAGTGCGCGGCCCGCGCTGGGCGAAGCGCGCAGCGCGTTGGCGAGTGCGAGCACGAAGCCATCGAGGATGGCCTCGATGCGCGCCACGCGCTGTTTCTGCTTTTGGGCGAGCAGCCAGCTCGGCCCGAACACGATCACCGGGAGCAAGAACAGAATCGAGCGCGAGGTGAACAAACCGAGCGGGAGCACGAGCAACAGCGTCACGACTTGTGCCAGCACCACGTAGACGGCTCGCACGTCGAGGAACAGCAGCCGTAGGCGCCTCTCGAGATGCGCGACGTAGCGGAAGTAGGCGCGATGCAGGGCCGTGTCGTCGTTCGTCGCGAGGACGTACGCGGCCGCGAACAGTGCACCGACGAGCAGCGCCACGCCGAGCCCCTTGAAGTGCCACGAGACGGCGCCGATCATACGAACGCCTCGCCGGCTGGGATGAGCCCGAGCACCACGAAGTCGGACAAGAAGCTGGGCAAGTAGCCCGTAGGCTCGTACGCACCCACCGCCTTGCCTTGGGCGCTCGTGCCGCTGCGGACGAACTCGAACAGCGGCCGTAAGCGCACGGCGCCCTGAGCGTCGAGACCAGCCAGCTCCGAGATCGCCGTGATCCGTCGCGAGCCGTCTCCTAGCCGCGTCTGCTGCACCACCAGGTGCACGCTCTTGACGATCTGTTCACGAATCGCCCGCACCGGCAGCGCGAGCCCGGCCATCAACGCGAGCGTCTCGAGGCGGTTCAGCGCTTCGCTCGGAGAGTTGGCGTGGGTGGTGGTGAGCGACCCATCGTGGCCCGTGTTCATCGCCTGCAGCATGTCGAGTGCCTCGCCGCCGCGGCACTCGCCGACGACGATGCGATCGGGCCGCATACGCAGCGCGTTTTTGACCAGGTCGCGGATGGAGACCTCGCCCTTGCCCTCCATGTTGGCGGGGCGGCTCTCGAGCGACACCACGTGGGGCTGGCTCAGCTGGAGCTCGGCCGCGTCTTCGATGGTGACGATGCGCTCGTCGTCGGGGATGGCCGAGGACAACACGTTGAGCAGCGTGGTCTTGCCGCTGCCCGTGCCGCCAGAGATGACGATGTTCTTTTTTGCGCGCACGCTGCGCTCCAAAAAGCGAGCCATCGCGGGGCTCAGCGCGTCGAGGGCGAGCAGACGCTCCACGGTGATGCGTGCGCGAGCGAACTTGCGGATGGTGATGCAGGAGCCACGCAGCGCGAGGGGTCTGATCACCACGTTCACGCGCGATCCATCGGGCAGACGCGCGTCGACCAGCGGCGACGACTCGTCGATGCGCCGTCCGAGCGGCGTGACGATGCGCTCGATGGCCGCGCGCATACGCTCTTCGTCGGTAAACTGCGCGCCAGTGAGGGTCAGCTTGCCTGCGCGCTCGACAAAGATGTGGTGCGCGTCGACCACCATGATCTCGGTGACGTCCGGGTCTGCGAGCAAGAGCTCCAGCGGGCCGAGACCCAGTGCTTCGTCCGACACCTCGCCCACCAGCGCGTCGGTGGACAGGCCCTCCGGCAGTCTTCCCTCGAGCATGCGTGCGATGCGTCGCAGCGCCGCGAGTACGCGCGGGCGCAGCGATGGGTCGTCGTTGCGTGTGGGGTCGATGGCGTTCATGTCCAGGTGCTCGAGCAGCAGCCTGTGCACCTCGCGTCGTAGCTCGATGGGCGCTCCGCTCTGTGCGGAGGCGCTCGCCGGTAGCGGCGTGGACGACACGGGCACCAGCGTCTCTGGGCGCGCTTCTCTCGCGTCGTCTGCACTGTGACGCACCGTGACCAAGTGCATGCCGACTGCGATGGAGCGTCCCACCGGGACCGACCGCACAGCCTGGCGCAACAGCGCTCCGTCGATGACCGTGCCGTTGGTGGAGCTGTCGCGCACCTCGACCGTGTCAGGCGAGTCCACACGAAGGGAGGCGTGCACGCGAGAGATCGCGCTGTCGGCCAGCACCACCTCGCACTCGGTCGCACGCCCCACGCGCAGCAGCTGTCCTCGCTCGACGGGCACAGTGAACACCACGGCACCCTTGCACTCGACCACGATCTCGAAGCCCCTGGTGGACCGCGGCTCCGCGCGGGCGGTGGACACCGACGTCATCGCGCCACCCCCGGTTGCACTGCGTCGAAGGGCTGCACCGTGCGCAGGTCGCCGTCGTAGCTCTCATACTCACGGAGGGCGCGGTCGATCCTTGCCGAGGCCCCACTGGTGACGCTCTCGATCACGCTCGGCACGACCAGCACCGCACCTTCTTGTTCTTCGTGCTGGCGGCCTAGCGAGCCAAACAACAGACCGATCACCGGGATCTGACTCAGCCACGGGATGCCCGAGGTGGAGCTGCGTTTGGCGTCGGTGTGGATGCCGGACAGCACGAGACACTGACCGAGCTTCATGGTGACCGCCGTCGCGAGCTTGGAGGTGTTGGTGCCGGGCAGGGTCGACCCACTCACCAGGGGAGGTGTCAGGTCTGCCGTGTCGGCCCCGATGTGGATCTGCATCTCGTTGGTCTGCGGATCGAAGCGCGGCAGGATCTTCATGGTCGTGCCGAAGTTGATCTCGCGCAGCGACGAGGTGAGCCCGTTGTTGGCTTGAAAGTATTGTGCGCCTCCGTTGCCGAACTCGGCTTCGGAGCCGTTGGAGGTCATCACGGTGGCGTGCTTGAGCAGCTTGGCCCAGCCGTTGAGCGCAGCCATGTCGAGGCCAGGGAGGGGCTGAGAGACGAGGGCGGCCTGTGCGCCGCGCGTGCTCATCGCGACCAGATCGTAGACGAACGATGCGTTGGCCACGCCCGCGCCGCCGACTGCTGCTGGCCACTGGATGCCGAACTGCAGGCTGCGTGTCTTGCTGTACTGCACGAAGAACAGGTCGACGCGCAGGTTGATCTTGCGGTCTGCCGCGACGCCGCCGAGCACGACGAGCGACTCGACCTGGCCCGGGTACAGTGCGGCGATGTGCTCGATGCGCCGGAGCTCGGGCTCGCCGGTGACGCCTCCTTCGACGAAGAAGCGTGCGCCCACGCGACGCACGCGGACACCCGGCGTGTCGCCCAGCAGCTCACTCAGCTCGTGAGCGACAATCTGCACCGGCTGCGGCAGCACGCGGATCTTCCACACCACCTCGTGACCGTCGCGCATGAGCAACAGTAAGGTCGTGGTCCCGGGCTTTTGCCCGACGATGACGAACTGTGCGCCACCGGGTGTGACCTTGACCTCCGCGATGCCGGGTGCCCCCTCCGAGTAGTTCTTGACGTCAGCGGCGGGTAGGGTGCGATTTTCGCCCACGGCGAGCGTCAGCTCTTCGCCCTCCGCAAGCATGCCGTCACGCGCAGCGGCGAGAGGCGGGCAGGTGAGCATGGCCAGCAGGGCCACGAGTGCCAACACACGCGCGCGAGTCATCGCGCACCCGATGCAACGCGCACGGGGAGTGCCGTGTTGCGCTCGGTCGGGCGCGAGAGCGCGGCGCGCAGCACTTTGTCTTGAAGACTGGTCAGCGAGAGGTCGGGGATGCTCTCGACGATCTTGGCGTCGGCCGGACCACGAAGCGCGACCGAGATCACACCACGCTGGCGAGCCAAGGACAGGAGCTGCACTTCCTCTACCTTCAGGCTCAGGGTCAGCTCGCGCTGGGAGCCGTACGCTGCTTGCGCACTAGGTGTATCGGCTGGGCCCACCACCCGCGTCTCCGACCCGACGGCCAGCACGAGCACGCGCTGCAGCAACACTACGCTCGACAACGAATCGAGATCGCCGACGTCGTGCACATTCACCACCACGTCGACGTAATCGCCGGGGTGCACCAACCCGTTGCCTGCGGGGTCGGAGCCCGCCTCGCTCGCGCGCACGGTGACAGCACGCTTGCCGGGCTGGATGAGGGAGGCGAGGTCACGGTTCTCGTTGGACATAGCGAGGTCACTCCAGAGCAGCGCGTCTTGTGCGACCAGCGCATTTGCCGCGCGTACGCCGATGATCTTCTGACGGTCTGCCTGTCGGATCGAGCGCCGTTCGACGTAAGCGAGCGGGATCTCGATGACCGTCAGAGCCTCGTCGGTGATCAAGTCGCCGCGTGCGACCGGCTTGAGCAGACCGAGCACCGCGACGCGTCCGCCGCCAGACACCTCCTCCTCGAAACGGCGCAGGTAGACCAACAAGATGACAGCGCCGAGCACGCCGACGATGGTCGCACCGAGCAGTGCGCGCCGGCTCTTTTGGCCGAGCTCACCGGTGCGAGGTATTGTGCGGCCGGCCTGACTGGCACCTGGCATGGAGGCCTTCATGGCGACATGTCTCCTTGCGTGTTCGCGGTGACGAAGCCGCCGCCTTGTAGACGAAACGTGGAGACCGCTGTCTGTCCCTCGGCGCGCGGCGCCGCGACGACGAGCACGGTCTGGTCGCTACGGAGGTACACGCGCGTGCTCGCCACCAGCGACGCCTCGACGCTGCGCAGGTCGCCGAGTGCGAAGCCGCGCGCTTTCATCGCGGGGTCGAAGGCGGCGACGGCCCCATCGGGCTCCGCAGCGCTCTCGTACATGGCTGTGTGCAGTCCGCTGCCCTCGGCACGCACCGACAAGATGCGGCGCGCGCGGGGCGGGCGTACGGAGTCGATCAGGTCGCCACCGGGCGCGTCGCCGACGCTGGGAAACATGCGGTCGAGCGGGAGCGAACCCAAGCTCGACACGGCGATCACGTGCGACTGCCCGTTGAGCGCCTTCTTGGCGAACATGTAACGCAGCTGGCCGAGCGCAGCGAAGTCGCCGGTGTCGAGCAGCTCGTCGATACGACGCAGCGTCTCCATCAAGCCGCCGCCCTCTTTGCGTGCGAAGCAGGCCGCCGTCCCCTCGAGGTCTTCGCGCGCGGTACGGTACACGCCGAACGCTCCTCGCTGCAGCGCAGCAGGCACAGTCGCTCCGCTCGCCGAGAGCTCGTCTAGCTGTTCGCGGACGCCGCCCGAGTCGCGCGCGCACACCGCAGCGAAGCGGTCGAGCAGCACGTGGACGGGCTCGTCACGCATGGTGGTGGTGAGCATCATACGGGCGCCGTTGAGCTCGATGGTGGTGGACTGGGCAGCGAGCTCACCCAGCTTGCCGAGCTGTCTGCCGAAGGAGAGCGAGCGCTCCGAGAGCTCGGCCGAGACGCGGTGCACTTGCCACCAGGTGCTGACGGAGCTGACGAGGACGAGGAACACGCCGAGGCGCACCCAGCGCCAGCGCCTCCGGCTCTCGGTCTCGTGGGGTCCACTCATCGTGTAGCTCCTCACACCTCGGTGTGATCAGGTGAAGATGTCGCCGAGCCAGCCGACCATGTCGGTGAGAGGCTTGGTGTGCGTCGGGCGCGGATTGCAGATGAACGTCATCTGTCGACTCCCTGACGGAGAAAACGGGCCGCCGGTCACCTGAAAAGAGCGGCTCTCCGCGAGGGGCAGCGGGATCATGTTGAGCGGGAACGAGAGGCCGTCTCCGGACTTGAGCTCGGTCGCCATGGGAGACAGCGGCGGCTCGTTCACGCCACAGCCGGCCATGGACTTGCGCCACGCGTGTTTGCGCGCATCGTCCAGCATCGACAGCTGCAGGGAGCAGTAGCGATGTACGACGAACAGACAGCCCAGCAGAACGACGAACGAGGCCGCCACGATGACGCCTTCGACGAGCACTGCACCCTGCTGGCGCCGCCTCTGCGCGCGACGTGATCGTTGTGACATGACGTTTCCTCGCGATTGGGTTTGTCCCGCTCAGTGCAGGTATTCGGGGTAGCGGCCCAGGTCGAGCGCAGACCACTTCGTGATCCAGGCGGCAGCTTTTCCGCTCGCAAGACGGCGGTTCCACCAGCCGTTGGCAGCCTTGGGACCGGCCAGTGTGCCGAGCAGTCGATTGAGTGCGTTGGACAGCGCAGACGTGCTCACGGAAGCCTTGGGCACGTGCTTGAGTGCATTGTCGACCAGACCGGTGACAGCCTTGCCGAGCGCACGGGAAAACCAGCCCGCGAAGAGATCGCCGATCTTCATGCGCATCTCGGCGCGCACGTCGCGCACGGGCACGAGCTTGGCGAACCAGCCGTTGCTCCACATGGAGTTCTCGGCGCAGGAGCGACCCGCTGCGCCGCCCTTGTTGTCGCAGACATGCCGGAACTCGGCCATCGCGTTGGCAGACTCGAGGTCGAACCTGCTGTCCATGTGCACGACCGACCAGACGTGCAGGAACGGACTCTCCTTGGGGCCGGTCATCAGTCCCCAGAGGCGACCTACTTTGATGCTCTCGGCGTTCTTGGCGTCGATCTTGGCCTTCTTGCCCTCGCGGTCTTTGCACGCCTTGGCCTGATCGGCGCTGTACTTCTTTCCCTTGTTGTTGCTGTCGCTGTCCCAGGCCGACTTTTCGTCGTCGCACTTCTTGGTCACGGCACCCAACAGCTCTTGCTGCAGCGTGGCGTTGACGGACTTGATGGGCGTACACATCAGGGTCGGCAGCGAGCCGACCACCACCGCAACGAACGAGGTGACCTTTTCGATGGCGGCGGTGTCGAGCCCCACCGGGCCACCCAGCACGTGGAGCAGCGTCGCCGACATCAGCTCGGCAGCGCGACCGCAGACCTGAAAAAAGTCTTCTTCTTGCACGGGCAGACTGCCGACCAGACCCTTGGTGTAGTCGACTGCCTCGGTGACGGCGTTTTTCTTCAGCCGGCTCAGGTTCTGTGTCTTGCCCGCGATCCAGCGGTCGAACTGCCGGGGCGGTACGATGGTGCCCATGCGCGCAGGGAAGCTCGTCTCCACCTCGAAGCCTTCGAACTTGTGTTCTTTGCCGTCGGTGCCGCGAAAGCTCTTGATGCGCATCTCTTTGAACGGCAGCTTGGGTCCCTTGCCGTCGTCCCCCTGCAAGATGGGCACATTGGGGAACTTGCTGAACTTCTGCTCGAACACGGCCGGCACGAGCGAGATCGACCACGGGATGCCGGGCACGTCGTTGGTGAGCGTGACCGGATGGGCCAGCGCGACGTACGGCATCACCGCGCAGATGGTGCGCTCTGCGTCGCCCGCAAAGGTCAGTGTCTTGATGATCGGATCGGAGATCTTGTCTTCGAAGCGCTGGGTTCGGATCAGACCCTGCGTCAGCTGACGGATCATGACCGCCGCCGCCTCTCCGGCGGCTCCAAACGAGAAGAAGCTCGCGACGGCCGCTGCAATGGCGAGGATGGCGATGGCCGCGATGAGTAAGATCTCCACCACGCGCACGGCCAACAGGATGCTGAAGATCGCCGCCATGATCACGTTGATGAGCGCGATGATGTTCATGCCTTGGGCGTGCCAGACCGCGCTCTCGAGCGCGATGGCGTCGGCAGCATTCTGCCCCATGGTGCGCAGCAGGATGGCCTTGGTGGTGTCCAGCACGTGCATGCCGCACAGCGCCAAGATCATCCCCATGACCAGGCCCGGGATCAAGATGGAGCCACGCTGATCGGCGATGGGCGAGCCTGCGAGGGAGTGCGACGACGTCATAGTGATCTCTCCGGCGCGCGTCTCACTTTTCGAGCGGGCCTGCCTGATAGGGAAGAGTCGAGGAGCTCGTGAGGATTGCGACGCGGTCGGGTCCGCACAGTGCGACCGAAAAGAAACGAATCGAGCCCAGAAAGACGCCGCAGTCGTAGCGGGCACGGAGCTCGACGGTGAGCGGCTCGAAGCCGACCTTGCTGCCCTTCACTTTGAGATCGATCGAGGCGGCGTCGGTGAGGAAGTGGGGAGATGCCATCAGCACGCGCCGGGCGGCCTCGACGATACATTCGTCTTTGGTCGCTGCGCCTTCCACTCCGTAGTACTCGGGGTCGTCGGGCAGGATGACGACCGCGGCGCGCACGCTTGCTGCGGCGGCGCGCTGTACGATCAGGTGCGCGACACTCAGGCGAGCAAACATGAACAGTGCGATGAATGCGATGAAGATGACGGGCAGCGCGATCAGCGTCTCCACGTAGGTCGATCCGCGCTCGTCCACAATCATGGCGTACTCCAGTGGGCGACGACCGCGGTGGCGACGCCTGCCAGGATCCACGGCGCAAAGCGCACGGGGGTGAGGGCGGCCGGGGACACCTCCTGCCGTAAACGAGCGGGGACCACACGGTTGGCCAGTACGGTAGTGGAGCTGCGCAGCGTGATCCACACTGTGCCCTCGTAGGCCGCCCTGCCCACGACGAACAGGGAGCCCAGGGCGAACGCGTAGAGCTGCGCCTCGAGGCCCACCATGGGACCGAGGCCCACACCGCAGATCGTCAGCAGCTTGAGGTCGCCGCCACCCAGGCCGCGTGCGAGGTAGAGGATCACGGGAATGAGCCCGCACGCAATGGCTCCCAGCAGACTGCCGAGCAGTGCGACGGGCACACTACGAAGGCCCTCGCCACTCGTCACCAAGATGGTCTGGAGGACGAGTAACAGGCACAACCCGCCGGCTATCAGACGGTTGGGAATCAAGCCGGTGCGTAGGTCGGTGACTGCTGCGATCGCCGCGATGACGACCACGAGGAGAGCGAGCACTGCGTGCGGGGCTACGGGCATGACGAGTCCTTTAGGGTGTGGCCGCGCCGCCGCTGCTGATCTGCAGACCAGACACGGCACTGGTCTCCTCACCGAGCTTGGTGACGATGGCCTTGCCAAAGTTTTGGAACGCGACGATGGAGATGATGGCGACCAGTCCGACCACGATCACGTACTCGACGAAGCTCGCGCCGCGTTGATCGCGGTGCAGCTCGGCGGCTTTGTCTCGGAGGACGCGGACGGACCTTTTGAAGAAGTGGGTCTTGGTGTGCTCTTGCATGAACATTCCTTTCTCGAAGTGCATGCGTAGACGCGCCATGGACGACTCCCGGCAGGCCTCGTCAGGGCGTGTTTTCCCTGAGTGCGGTGACCGCCATGTCGTTTGCGACGCGTATCGGCACGCTCGCCCCCACTACGGCCACGAACAGCAGAAGTGACATTGCGATCACGAACAGGTAGGCCGCTGCAATCTCTCCACGGCAATCGCATGCGAGCCTGCACAGTCCGTTTTCTTCTTTGCTCGTCATTCTGTGCCTCCAAGTCAGATCGGTTGTGGACCGACGGGCTCTGGCTTCGGTCGCTGACGGCGTGGCGGTGGTGGACGCGAGAAGGCCTGATCGAACAGCACCACCTCGTCGTGCTCCGGCATCACGATGCGCAGCTCGGGGTCGTGCGGCATCAGGCTCGTGTGGGCGCGCGCGCTGGTGTCGAGCTTGACCACCAGCGCCTCGCCTGGCGGCAGCTCGAGCAGCGCATGGGCCACACCGTCGCGATCGGTACGCGCGATCTCCTTGCCGAGGATCTGCACGGGCACGTTGGAGATGCCGGACGCACGCACTGCCACGACCAGCCGTCGCACGACGGGTGCACAACGCACGCCGTACTCTGGTCGCACGCCGCGCTGTGCGTGCTCGCGCAGCCGCAGCGTCAGCTTCTCGCTCACGTCGCGGTAGCCGGGAGGGCAGCTGACCTTGAGCTCCGCGCTCTCTCCCGAGGCTCCGCGCAGCGAAGCGACCAACACACCGTCCCGGTCGGTGACGCCGAGTGGCCTGCCGAGCGTGGAGAACGATACCCCTGCCAGTGCCTGCCCGGGGTCGCTCTCGGCGTGGATGATGAACTGAAACTCCGGCGTTCGTTTGGCTGCGCAGCCCGAGCTAGCGAGCAGCATCAAGAACAGGGGAGCTCGCCGCGGAAGCCACACGAGGGTGTCTCTCTCGAGCAGCGCGCTGCGGGCGCACCAGCGCGCTCGGTCCTCCGCTCACGAGCTACTACGGGCCGGCGCGCCAAAAGGTCACCTCGTCGATACTCGATGTGGACTCGACGCGTGGCTAGCGGCTGCGATCAATCGTCGCCTGGGTGGTCTATTCTCGCTCTGAGCGTGTGCTGCGCAAAGACCACTAACGGCCGACGCAGTCTTCCACGATGAACGCACACTGCTCGTCGCGTGTGAGTAGACCGCCGGTGCGACCGCGGTACTGCAGATCGGCCACGCGGCCGTTCTCTAGCGTAAAGGTTGCATCGCAATAGCGCCGCTTGAACGACGCGACGCCGAGCTGCGACTGCGCGACGGCGCCGACAGCGACCCCGTCACCGCCACCGCCACCGCCACCGTGATAGGTGAGGAAGCTGAGGCTGCCCGCGTGCTTCTCCTGTGCCGGAGCGCCTGCGCACTTCAGCAGCTCCGTCTCCGACAGCCCCATCAGCTGGCGCTCAGCCTTGTGCGCAACGCGTGCGCGGTGCACAGCGCAGCCCGACAGGCAGGCGATGTCGTATTGACGCAACTTGTCGCTGTACTTTGGCGATGCTCGAGCCGGCGAGCACTCTGGTGGCGAGCGCAGCCGCAGCGCCCGCGATCTTGTCCGAGTCGGACGCCCCGACGGATTGTGCGAGCTCCTTCAGCTCGTTTTGGTTGTCGCCGAGAAACCCGTCTTCCTTCATTGGCGTAGCCTACGCCGAGGCCCGAGTCTTCGCGACGGTAGCTCGACGGCTGAGCCGCCGACGCAGAGATCATTGTCGTGGAGCGCAAGCACCGCGGAGCTGGCGGAGGGCGCTCTAGGCCCTTGGCTCTATCGGGAAGAAACCGCCGCTCGGCGGCGTATGCCTTGCAGGGAGAGTCCGGTTGATCAGCCCTGCTCTTCTCACGCATGGGAGGACCGCGTGGTGACCAGGCCTACGTCCGAGTCGGATGAAGAGATCTCCCCTCGCTCCGCAACGCTTCTCTATCGCGGGGTTGGTCAGCTGCTCATCCTAGGCGGGCTAGTCGCAGGCGCAATGTTCAAGTGGGGCAGCCATCACGGTCCAGGTGTGAGCATGGAGGTGAGCTGGTTTGCATACGTCGTCGCGAGCGGCTGCTTTCTAATAGGCGTGCGTTTGAATCACTATGGGCGCAAGTTGCAGCTGATCGAACCGTCTGGGCCATCGCCCGATGACGGACGTCCTCCGGTGTTATACCTGCGACCGTTCGCGATAGATGCGGAGTTGTCGCAGGTGCCGGGGAACCATCCGGACCTGAGCGCGCGAACCGAGGAGGAGCAAATGATCGCTGTGCTCGGCGAGCCTGGTCCTGTAGTCGCCATCGGCGAACCAGGTGAACGGCTGCCACAGCTGGGTGCGAGCCGAACTTATGTGATTCACGAGAGCTGGCAAGACGCAGTACGCGTGCAGATCGAAAAGGCTCGTCTAGTGGTGTTGGCTCCAGGCACGAGTCCTGGCGTTATGTGGGAGTTGCGTAGCGCGTCCAGGTGTTGAAACCGCAGCAGTTGTCGATCCTCGTGCCGACGAACTTGCAGCTCTACGAAGTTTTTAGACGTACCGCTTCGGCACATCTTCCGAAACCACTGCCGGATGCGAGAGAAGCGTTCGGGCGACTGAGCTTTCTGCTGAAGCGCTTCAGTAGCATGCGCGGAGCACTGCATTTCACCGAGGATTGGACGCCGCGGTATGCGCCGATGATCATGTCACTCAAGGTCTGGAGGCAACACCCGTCAGACCGTGGACTGCTCATGCCGGCATACCGGTCTGCTTTTGAGTTGGTTTTTGCAAACATGGGCGTACCTATCACACCACGGCGCTTCAATTGGTTGGTGGTGCTTCTGCTAAGCGCAATGTTTGCTGGCGCGGTTGGTCTGCAGTGGTGGCTAGGCAAGTACTAGACTAGGCGGACTTGCGGGAAGCCGCGAGTGTGGAACTGAGCGAGCGCGAGCTAGATCGTGGCTCGACCCGTCGAAGTTCGAGCCGCTCGTGCTGAACGCACCCCCGCCCCAGAGCTGCAGCGTCGATCGGGAGCGAGAGCTCCTGATCCGCGATCTGTCGGTGGTAGATGACCCAGTGCGCACGCGCTTCGACGGCCCCCCGTCCGATCCGCGCGTCGGCGCCTGGACAGCGCACCTTCGCCGATCTCGACCGGCGGGCGACGGACCTGCGAGGGATCGTGTGTCCAGCACCGAGCCTGAGCCGCGTTTCATCCAGCGCGCGTGACGGCTTCCTCGCGAAGGGAATCGGACGCGTACACTGATCTTATCGTCAACGCTCGCTGGCACGCGCAGAACTTTTGGGCTGAACATGCCTTGACAGGCATATGCCAGCAGGGGCATATACAAGCCGTGAATGAAACCTTTGCCGTGCTCGGCGAGCCGAATCGTTATCGCATCGTGGAGCTCCTCCGTTCGGGGCCTCGCGTCGTGAGCGAGATCGGCGACAAGCTCCAGCTCCACCAACCGCAGGTTTCCAAGCACCTAAAGCTGCTGAAAGACGCAGGCTTTGTGCAGGTCGAAGCGCGCGCGCAGCAGCGGCTCTACGCGCTGCGGCCGGAGCCGCTTCGCGAAATTCACGACTGGCTCGAGCGCTATCGCCAACTCTGGGACGCGCGCTTCGAGGCTCTGGACGAGCTCATCGAAGAACTGAAAGTGGAGAAGGGTCATGCAGGTCGAAAAAAACGCAAGTGAGTCCGTGACGAAGAACCAAACTATCGTCGAGCGAAAGTCAGACTGCGAGCTCGTGATCACGCGGACGTTCAACGGCCCCGCGGAGGTCGTGTTCGACGCGTGGACAAAACCCGCGCTGGTGACGCGCTGGTGGGCCCCCCGCTCGTTCGGGATCAAGCTCGTCACGTGTGAGATTGATCTTCGCGTCGGCGGACAGTATCGCTACGTGTTCGCACTCGAGGGCCACAAAGACATGGAGTTCTACGGAACGTACAAAGATGTTCAGCGACCCAAGCGTCTCGTATGGACGAACGCGGACGCCGGCGACTCCGTCAGCACCGCGACGTTCACCGAGAAAGCTGGCAAGACCGTGTTGACGTTGCACGAACTCCATTCGTGCAAGGCCGCCCTCGACGAGTCGCTCGCTTCCGGATGGAACGAAGGCACGTGCGAGAGCTACGATCAGCTCGACGAGCTCCTTGCGTCCACGGCGAAGGTCAGCTGACCCTTGCGGGGCAGACGCCAGGGCTCACACCCCCGTTCCGCGACCTGAGTCACCTCGAAGAGCGTGGCAGTCGTGTTGAAGCGCATCACGGGGAGCCGTAGGCTGAGGTTGGTGGAAACGTACGTTCGCTCAGCCGTAGCACTCCGCTCTGTGGGGTCAGAGTCGGCCTTCGACTTCGTTCGCGTCGAGCACGACGGAGACGTGTTGATCGCGGCGCTCGCCAATGGCTACGAATGCGGATTTTCCGTGTTCTGGCCGCCTGCGTCTCGGCTCGTGCTCGATTGTTTCTTCGAGGCATGGCGCACATCGAGCGGCCCGCTCCAGCATCGTTTGTACGCTGCTTTTGCGCAGGCGTGCTCGTCGTTCGTCGCCGCTGCTCCGGGTCTGCTCACAGCCGACGCGGATTTCCCGGACGATGAACCGAGCGCCATCTTGCTCGTTTCAGTCACGCCGCCTAGCGCGCCCGCTTGGGCGCACCAGCCAAGTGCGGGGGGCAGCTCAGGTCGCGAGTGAACGGACGAGGCGCAACTCGCGTGCGCCGCCCTCGGCCGTAGCTTCGCCTGGCACCCGCACAAAACCTGCGCGCTCGTACAAGGCGATGGCGGGTGCGTTGGTCGTGACGACTTCGAGCACGAGCACGCCGGCGCCCTCTGTCCGGGCCCACGTGACGACGCTGTCGATCAGCAGTGTTCCCACGTTTTGGCGCCGCGCAGAAGGGGCGACCCACATGCTGATGAGCTCGCGCTCGTTGCTGTTGCCCTGGGCTGCGCCGCGCGCCACGCCGACGTCGTGCCCGTCGACCACCGAAACGAACGTCGCCAGCTTTGTCACCTGTTGCTCCCAGCGCGCGGCGTCCCAGTGCACCGCGTCGGCGTACGTGGTGCCGAATGCGTAGGGTGCCTCGCGCAGCGCCTCGAGCCGGATGGTTCGCCAGCGCTCGCCGTCGCCCGGCCCAAGCCTCTCGATCCGTGCCGTCATCGGCTGAGGGTAGCTCATCGCGTATGCTGCGTTCACCATGGCCAACCAACCACCCTTCGAGCTGTTCGTGTACTGGCGCTCTTCGGCCACCTACCGTGTCCGTGTGGCACTCAACCTCAAGGGCCTGACTGCCCACGAACGCATCGTGAACATCGATGCAGAGGAGCAGCGGAGCCCCGCGTTTCTTGCACTCAACCCGCTGGCCGGCATTCCTGCGTTGTCGACGCCGGGCCGAGCACCCATCACCCAGTCACTCGCAATCCTCGAGTACCTGGACGAGCTTGTGCCCACCCCTCCGCTCCTGCCCAGCGACCTCTACGGGCGGGCGCGCGTACGGTCGATCGCATCGATGTTGGCCGCGGACACGCATCCCTTGGTCACGCCGCGCGTGAAGAAGTACCTCACCACGGCGGCAACGTTTGATGATGCCGCGTGGCGTGCGTGGCAGGTGCAGTGGTTTGGTACGGGCATCACTGCCGTCGAGCAGCGCCTCGCGCAAGATGCTGAGACAGGCACGTTCGTGCACGGAGATGAGCCGACGCTCGCCGACATCTGTCTCGCCAGCGTGATCGCCGTCATGCGTGTGTTCAAGATCGAGATCGCCAACACGCCGACCATCGACCGCATCATCGCCGCGTGTGATGCGCACGAAGCGTTTGCGAAGGCAGCGCCGCTGCGCCAGGTCGGCGCGCCCACCGCGTGAGCAAGCGGTTTTGTCTTCGATCCGTGATGCCCTAGCAAAAGTGACTAGAACGAGCGCGCGATCCAGCTGGTAAAGCCGAAGCGCACGGCGTTGAAGTCACCGGCCAGGTTCTCCCACAAGAGGTCGGGACCGAAGCCCAGTCCGATGTTGCGTGAGACCTGAACCACCAGCGGTAGTCGCAGGCCCGCCTGACTGCGCAGGTCGATCCGCGTCTGCTGCGTGAGAGTGATGCCGAGTGGGTCCGCAGACCAACGCCACGTCCTCACTTCGCGCCTGCGTAGGGACATGCCCAGGTAAGGGCGGACGAACAGACTGACGCGACCGCTCGCGAACAGCTCGAAGGCAGCGCTCACTCCTGCAGCGACGTCGTGCTCGATCGGGGCAATCCAGATTCTTGGGGCCGGTTGGCCGGACAGGTCCTGCGGAGCCTGCTGCGCCGTCTCGGGATCGATGCCGGTGCTGGGCCGACGCACCTCGTAGCCCGCGTACAGACCGAGCCCGATTCGATCGCGCACGAACAGTAGCCACGACGGCTGCGCGTACGCGCTCCACAAGCTGCCGTTGCACGACGACGCCGAGTCGGTGCTCGCCCTCGGGCCGCGCCTCGCTGTGATGGTGACCAACGGCACCAAGGCAAAGATGTTCGCGCATGCCGCTCCGGTTCACTGTGTCCTGATCGGACGTATGGTCGTCGCGCATAGCCAGGGTCGACACCGCGGCGATGCGTTCGCGCTTCCTCCCGCCACGCAACACACGACGGTGGCGAGCGAGCGCACGGTGGGGCTGGTCGCGTTCCTCGATGCGCGCCGCTACCGCTTCGAAGACGCCGAGCGCATGGCGCGTGCGTGGCGTGGCTTCGTCCCAGGACAAGACGACCCGCGCGAAGCGTTTGGTGACGCCCTCAAGCGTCCCCGGCGCAGGCTCGATGTCCGACTCGAGTCGTTACTCGACATCTTGGAGCTCGAGAACGTCAGCATCGCCGAGGCTGCCCATCGCGCCGGCCTGTCCGACAGTCGAGCCGCGCACCTGATGACAGAAAAGCTCGGCGCTCCCCCACGCACCTGGCGCCCGTGGCTGCGGCTGCGCAAGGCCATCGGTGAAGTGATCTTTGGTGGCGCCAATCTGACGCAGGCAGCTCATCGAGCAGGCTTCGTCGACTCGGCTCACCTCACGCGAACGAGCAAGAGCATGCTCGGCGTCACGGCCACCAACATGGTCTCGCCGACAGTCTTCGCGACGCCGGATACCTGACGGTCCAGCTGCGCGATGCAGTATGGGGTGACCTTGCGGGCATCATGCGCGTGCTTACGCGGGCCGGGGCGCGCGCGCTACGAAGAAGCCCCTGGCGGGCACCTGATCTTTTTGAGTCGTCACGAGCGTGTGCGCCCGCTGATCGCCAACTGCTTGAAGCAGCTAGTTCATTCGGGAAACGGCTCGTAGAGCGACTCGAACTTGGCTTGCGTGATGGCGTATTCGTCCTTGCCGGCTTCGTCGTTGAACACGAGATAGTCGCCGACGCCGTAGTCCGTGGAGCCTTCTTTGGTCTTCACGGTACCGGCCTCCGTTGCCTTGGCTGCCCAGATCGGTGTGCTCTTTGTGTAGTGTCCCGGCCCAACGCCGCGGTAGGTACGTTCGAAGACTGCCTTGTCGACCGTGTACACATCGTCGCCGTTGCGGACGAGCCAGTCTCCGGCCTTGCAGTGCTGATTGCCGCCCCACTTCTGATAGTCGAAACCGCTAGTCTCCAGCTCGAGCTGGATGGCGATCACGAACTGGTCTGGTTTACGGCGGTAGCGGGTGCGGGTCATCGGAGTCCTCCACGCGTGTTGTCCCACGGAGCGCCTGCACGCGGCAGCGCAAAAACATCAGAGACCCGCCAGACGTTGCATCGCCGCCAGGCCTCGTTCACAACACAGCGATGCGCGTGCGCACGTCGAGCATCGAGACGCACTTGGCCAGCCTCCTGCTGTTCCTTTGTGGCGCGCTGGCGCTGCTGTCGCCGACCCCAGCGCGGGCCGAGCCTGCGCGTGAGTCGCAGCGCCTGATGGCATTGGGGCTGCAGCTCGACCTGCTGCCCACTTTGCTCAGCGCAGCGCATGGCAAGGCCGGCTATGCGCCGCAGATCTGGCTCGGAATCGATCCCGTAAGGGTTCGACTCATC
>JBEGTL010000021.1:0-33217 GCA_041179425.1 Pseudomonadota bacterium
CTGCAAAACACGCGGTATACGTCGCGGCCCGGGATGAGCTCGCGCTCGTCGCTGGCCAGCCCGAAGTGGCGCGCGACAGCCTTGAGGCCGTGCCCTGGTAAGTCGCGCGCGGCGAAGTCGTGCCGTCGCACCGCGTCCATGGTGTCGATCAGCTCGCGGCCAGGCAGCGTGTAACGAGTGCGCCGAACATAGTCAGGTAGCTCACGCGGGGCACCCCCCGTCGAAGCGCGCCCTAGGTCGCGCGAGCGAAGAAACGAGGCGCCGCGCGCGGCAGGTCGCCGCGAAAAGCCCACGAAATCAGTCCGACCCAGCCACAGTGGCACACCCAAGAGCTGCGCCCGTCGGGCCAGAAACGGGAGGTCGAAGCCGTGCAAGTTGTGGTTCTCGACGACGTCGGGGTCGAGCAACCTTACCCATTCGCACAGTCTTCGAATTAGATCGGACTCGGCCGCGTCCGTGCTCGCACTCGACTCGAGTGTCTCGCAGCGCCCATCGGGGCCACGTAAGGCAACTAAAAAGACCCGATTGTGCTCCGGGTCGAGCCCCGTCGTCTCGAGGTCGAGCTGCAGGCGGTGCAGCTGGTCGAACGCGAGATCGCGAAAGTAAGATCGTCCAGACAGCACCAGGTACTGCTCCTCCGGGGGCAGCACGAGCACGGAATCGCGGTCGAGCTCGCGCAGCTGCGCAATCGATCGACCGAGCCGGCGACTTGCCCCGCGCAGCACTGCGCGCGTGAGCGTGCCGAGGTCGTCCGCGCGCACGAGGTAGCGCAGCGCGCCCTCGCCCGTGAGCTCATGAAATGTTGTGCAATGGAGCACGGGAGGCAGTGCTTCGGGGCGTAAGCGACTGCCGAGGTGTGCGAGATCGTGGAGTGAAGCAAGCAAGAGCCAGGGTCGAAAGCGTTCTTGTTCGCGCACCAACGTGCCGTCTTCGGGTCGCCTTCGCCACACCCACGCGCGCCCGTCGGGTTCTGCCCACACCGACACGATTCCGGACGTTTGGTCCCATCCCCATAGCCACTCGTCTGCACGCGAATCCACGAGCGGGCGATACCATCTGGGGCGGAGCGACGCCCGCTCTGCGGCAACACAACACTCAGGTCGCACGAATGGCTCGTGGGGTTACGCCTGACGTGTTGAAAATGCACGTATGCGCACAGTTGTGTCGATGTTGCGTTTGAGGTACGAAATCGGCTGATGCGTATCGCCTGGGATCACTCACCTGCCGCAGCGTCAGACGTCTCTCCGCTCGCGCGCCCGAGTGCGCGTTTCGACCGCTCGCACGCCGAAGAGCCGTACTCTGCGACGCGTTTTGCGCATGCAGAGCGTGTGGCCGTTGCGCTCGAGGGACACGACACCGACCCACGCACGGAAGAGGTGCTCGACTCGTGGCGACGCAGCGTTGCAGTGCACCGTCTCGACCCCGCTGCTCCGCATGGGCCAGACTACGTCAGTGATCGCGAGCTCAGTCGGGCGCGCGAGCCGCTCGATCAGCTGTTGCGCGTCGCGCAGGTAGAGCTCGATCAGCTGTACGAGCTGGTACGTCGCGCGGGGTACTGCGTGTTGTTCAGCGATGCCTCGGGCACCGTGGTCGAAAATCGACAGGACGACGTCGACGCTGCGCTCAAGCGTATGGTCGGCAGCTTCTTGGGCTCGATCTGGTCAGAAAATTCCGAAGGCACCAACGGCATCGGGACGTGTCTTGCCGAGCGCCGCGCGGTCACCGTGCACCGCAACCAACATTTCCGCGTCTACAACAAGACGTTCAGCTGCTCGGCCGTGCCCGTCTACGATGCGCATGGCGCGCTCGTTGCCGTGCTCGACGTCACGTCGCTCAACCCGGCCCATTCCGAGCACGCGCACGCACTCACGCTGCCTGTGCTCGAGGCGTCGGTGGCCGCACTCGAAGAGCGGCTGTTTCGCGACCATTTCAGTCAGGCTTGGGTGATTGCACTGCCCGCGCTCACCGAGCGACGTCCCATGCTCCTGCTCGCGGTCGACCGCGATGAGCGCATCATCGGGGCCGATCCCTACGCGCGGTCCGAGCTAGGCGTCAGCGAGATCGGCGACGGCATCGCGCTGTCGAGCCTGTTCAGCTACGACCGTGCACCTTTTCGCCGTCGCGACGGTCTCGATTCCGTCGTCCATATCCAGCTCAAGGGCGGGGGTGACACGCGTGCTTCCATCGTCACCGCTCCCCTCGCGTTCCCGAGCTCGAGCAAGACCGCCGTCGACGCCGCGCTCCGCCTGCGCTCGCGGCGTAGCCTGATCAGCGAGGTGCAGCGTCTGGTGGTCTCGGCCCCGCAGCGCGGCGCGCTCACGGCCGGTGCACTGCGTCGGGTCTCGGCGCACGTCGAGGCACATCTCCACGAGAGCATCGGGCTCGAGGCGCTCGCGCAGGAAGCAAACCTGTCCGTCTACCACTTTGCCCGCGCGTTCAAGCTGGCGGTCGGGATGCCACCTCACCGTTACGTGATGGAGCAACGCGTATTGCGCGCCAAGGGGCTCCTGCACGGCACCGACAGGTCCGTTGCCGAGATCGCACAAGAGGTCGGTTTCGCCGATCAGAGCCACTTCGCGCGCCACTTCGGCCGCCTCTTCGGCGTCACGCCAACGGCCTACCGCCGCGAGTTCCGTTAGCCCGCATCGATGCGAGGTTGCGGTTCTCCGCGTGGGGACCGCACCGATCGCAGCAAGGGCGTTCCAATCGCCACAAGCAGGTTCATGATCGTTTCTCCGCGCGCGCGTAGCGTGCGGCGATGGGCACGATGACCACCGGTGTACATGCGACGCAGCGAACGGACGAGACCACGACCCTCGCGACGGTAGAAGACCTGGTCTTCGTGCTCGCGGTCGAGCTAGCGCAAGGTGACGCCGACGGCATCGAAGCGCAGCTCGTGAGTTCGCTGGCCCGCGTGGGCGAAGAGCTGGGCGTCGACTCGCTGGCCCTGCTCGCGTTCGACGCGGACCAAAAGGCCCACGTCGGTCGTGCCTGGTCACGCGCCGGTGCCGTCGCCATTCCCGGAGCCTCGCTGTCTCGTATGTCAGAGACGGTGACGAAGCTGCAGCGCGGCGAGCTCGTGCACATCGAGAGCCTCGAGCTCATGCCCGCGGACCTCTTGGCCGAGCGCGCCGCCTACGAACAGCTCGGTCTCGACGCGTTCCTCGCACTGCCGCTCCAGGTGGGGCGCGACAACCTCGGTGCGCTGCTGTTGGGCTGGTCGTCCGAGCGTCTTGGTTGGTCCGAGCGGCACCTGCGCGGGCTGCGCGCGGTGGCAGCACTGTTCGCCACTGCGCTCGCGCGACTTCGGGAGCTGTCACGCCGCGGCACCCCGGTCGCCACGGGTACGCTGGCCGAGATCGATCGCGCGCATATCTTGGCGGTGCTGCACGCGAGCAACTGGGTGGTCGCGGGACCACACGGCGCCGCGTCGCGTCTCGGCATGAAGCGCTCCACCCTCAACTTCCGCATGCACAAGCTCGGCATCTCTCGCGATAGCAAGTAGGCACGCCTCGCGCGAAATGCCTCGCTATTTGCGATCCTGCTAGCGGAGACGCAGCGGCCGCCTAGGGGCCTGGCGGGACCTTACTGTTTGGGGTCTAGGCTGCCAGGAGCGTCCTGAGCGTGCGGTCTCGTAGCGCCTCGTCGTGGGGCGCGTAGTGGGGCATGCTGCGGTCGTCGTCGCGACGCCCGCGCCCTGGAGAGAGACCATGTCGACTGGATCAGCCCCCGTGGCCCGTGAGCTGCACGCCCCCCACACAGCCCCGCACGGCGCGCCGCACGCGCGCGCCGCACGCGCGGGGGAGGCACCGGCTCTCTTGCGCGCGCCCTTTCGTTGGACGCAGCAGGACCAAAAGACCCTTGCCGTACACACCGAAGGCAGTGTGCCCGACTGGCTGACGGGAGACCTCGTGCGCACCGCGCCGGCGGTGTTCGGCGAAGGGGAGTGGCGCGCGGGGCATTGGTTCGACGGTTTGGCGCTGATCTACGGCTTCTCCTTCGACCAGGGTGTCGCCTTTCGACAGGAGCTGTTGGCCAGCAAGTTCGCGGCAGACGTGGCCGCCGGGCGCGCGCGTACGGCGAGCTTCGACACCACGATGAAGCGCGGCTTCTTTCAACGTCTCGTGCAGCCAGTGCCGCAGGTCACCGACAACACCAACGTCAACATCGTGCCTTGGCAGGGAGCGTGGCTCGCGATGACCGAGAGCCAGCACCAGCACGTGGTGGGCAACGACCTCGTCTCGCGGGGTCTGTACCGCTTCGAAGACGCGCTGCCTACTACGATGAGTCTTACTGCCCATCCCCACATGGACTTCGCGCGGAGCGCGCTGGTCAACCTGGGCGCGACGTTCGGCCCCAAGAACGAGCTGTGGGTGGTGCGACAAGGCAGCCAGGGACGTGCGCGGGAGGTGGAGGGCAAGCTCGCGCTCAAACGTGTGCCCTACCTGCACTCGTTTGGTCTGTCGCCGAAGCACGCGGTCGTCGTGGACCACCCGTTCAGCGTCAATCCGCTGACCTTACTGTGGTCCAATCGAGGTTTTATCGAGCACTTCAAGTGGGAGCCCGAGCGCGGCACCCGCTTGTGGAAGCTCCGTCGCGACAGCGGCGTGTGGACTGACTATCAGACCGACGCGCTGTTCTGCTTTCACACCGTCAACACCTTCGACGACGGCGACGACGTGGTGATCGATTTTTTGGCGTTCGACGACCCCAGTGCCGTTGCGCAGCTCAAGACCGAGCAGCTCTTGTCGGGCGCACTGCCGCCGTTTTTGCCTCGTTTCGTGCGTGCACGGCTGTCGCCTGGCAAGCGCCACGCAGAGCTCGAGCTGTTGTCCGAGCAGGGCTTCGAGCTGCCGAACATCGCGTATCGAAAGCAGCACGGCGAGCGCTACGACACGGTGTGGGGCGCTGCGCTGGCGGAGGACGGCAAACAGGGCTGGTCGTCCGAGATCGTGCGCGTAGATCTCGGCAAAGCCACTGTGGCGCGTTTCTCGGAGTCGCAGATGACCTACGGCGAGCCCATCTTCGTGCCGCGTCCAGGCGCAGCGCGAGCAGACGACGGCGTCGTGCTCACGGTGGGCTCCCACGCGGTCGACGAGCGCTCGGTGCTCGCCGTGCTCGACGCCAGCACCCTCGCGCCGCTCGCGCGCTGCCAGGTCGACCTGAGCATTCCGCTCGGCTTCCATGGCAACTACCGCGGCAAACAATGACGTCTGATGCCGCGTGCACGGCACCGACTCCATCGGTCACGGCTCGTGCCTCAAGTACGCGGGTCGCCGTCGAAGACGTCTGTGATGGACGGGTCCTTGGCGAACTGCGCCAGTGCGTAGGGGCAGGTGGCCATGACACGTGTGCTGGTGGTGCGCGCCCAGCTCACCAGGCTGTCGAGGAGCAGTCGCGCTACCCCGAGGCCGCGTAGCTGGTCGTCGACCAGCGTGTGGTCGATGATGACGAGCTTGTCGCTGGCGCGGGAGTACGTCATCTCGGCCAGCTGAATGCCCTCGCGCTGCACGAAGAATGCGCCGCGGCCCTCGTCCTCGCGGTGCTCGATCCCGATGTCCTTTTTTGTCGGCATAGGCCGAAGGGTGTCGTGCGCCGCGCGCGGTGCAAGGGGCGCGGGTTCTCCGCCGGGTCGCATGATGAGCCCGGGGCGCCCGCCGATCCCCTGTCGGGGTGGTGTCGCGCAGGGCTAATGGCCTTCCCGGCGCGGCCCGGCTTCTCTTCGCTTGCAAAAGTGCGGTAACACGCGCAGTCACAGACTGTCCGTCTAGAACGACTACTGGCGGACCTGGAGAGAACACCGTGCTGCCCCCCTGGATCGAGCGCATGTCACCCGGCGGTCGCGCCGTGCTGGTCGAGGTCTCGCGCCGCTGCGGCATCCCCTCTCACAGCGACCTGATCGAGGCGACCACACCTCGCGAAGGCCTGGAGCTCGCGCCTTTTGGCAGCTCCCATAAGAGCGACGCCGTGCCACCCAACGCAGGCGGCGCAAAGGTCAGCCGTCAGGCTCGGCACGCACAGTTCTCTCGTGCGCGCTCCACGATGATCGCTGGTTCGCTCCTGCTTGCCGCGACCGAGGACGAGGTGCTCGAGTTCGTGCTGTCGGGCGACTACACCTGGCTGCGACCGTACACGGCCGACACGCAGTTCAAGTGGCCACTGTTGACTCCCCTGTTGCTCACGGCGAGCCGGGCCCGCTGTGAGCGGCTGTTCGAGCGAGGCATGCACGCCTTCTTCGACCTCACCTCGCGCTTGCATCAGCTCGATCAGGTCGACGTGCTGCGCGTGTACAACACGGTGGCGCTCATGTACATGGGGCCGCTCCTGCATCGCCACGACTTCATCGAGCCGTGGACCGAGCTGTGGGACGAGGCGACGCACCGCGGTCTGCTCAACAACCCCCACCTGCGCATTCGCCTCGGCGTGCTCGGCAGCTGGGCCGGGACCGACGAGGCGCAGATCGAAGGCGTGTTCGACGAGTCGCTGCGCGATGCGGGTCTCGCCGATGCTTACTGTTTTGTCCGCAACGACACCCGCGACGACGTGTACGCGAGCCAGGCCGCGCTGATCCGCGGCGAGCGGGTCGACCCGACCAGCTGTCTGGTACCCACGCATCGCAGCACCACCATTCGTCTGCTCATCGACTACGTGCGCGCAAGCTTTCGTGACAGTCAGCACCTGCGCACTGCGGGGCAAGTGTTGTACTTGCTCACGGGACTCACGTACGCCGAAGAGCACGCACTCAGGCTGAAGCGCGAGGGGTTGATCGGGAGCGAGCTAGACGCCGTGATGGTGCGGCTCAAGGGCTTTGGGACCGTGCAGCTGATGGAGAAGCGACGCTTCTGGCAGCTGTGCGACCGGCTTCCGCAGGGCGTCACGCGAGACCGCCTCATTCAGCTGTGGAACCGCGACTTCGGCGCGGACGAGCCGGCTACCCTCGCATAGCGGAGAAAAACGTGTGCGCGAGGTCAACCCGCCGTTGACTGCGGTCCGCTGCGAAGCCTCTGCACCAGCGTGAACACAGCGACCGCCAAGGCACCTGCGAGCACGCCGACCATGCCATTGATGAGCGAGGGGAGCACAGCGGCCAGCGTCGCTCCCAGCCCCGACACGGCGTGGGCGCGCTCGACCAGACTGTCGACCAGGTGATGTACTGCCGGCACGCCGTGCACCAAGATGCCGCCACCGACCAAGAACATGGCGATGGTGCCCGCGATGGACAGCCCCTTCATCAAGTAAGGTGCAGACCTGAGGATGAAGGTGCCGGTCGCGCGTGTGAGCGGCCGGTTCTGGTTGTGCAGAAACCGCCCGAGGTCATCGAGCTTGACGATGGCACCGACCAATCCGTACACGCCCACGGTCATCAGCACGCTCAGGCTGACCAGCACCAGCAGCTGCTCGAGCAAGGGAGCGCTCGCGACGGTACCGAGGGCGATGGCGACGATCTCGGCGGACAACACGAAGTCGGTGCGGATGGCGCCCTTGACCTTCTCTTTTTCGAGCTCGACCAGATCGACCGACGGATCTTGGAGGGCGGTAACGAGCTCGGCCTGGTCTGCTTCGTTTTCTTCTCGCGGATGCAGGAAGCTGTGCGCGATCTTCTCGAACCCCTCGAAGCAGAGAAAGGCGCCGCCACACATCAACAACGGCGTGACGCCCCATGGCGCAAACGCACTGAGCGCGAGCGCGACCGGGACCAGAATGGCTTTGTTGCGCGCGGAGCCCTTGGCGACGGCCCACACCACGGGCAGCTCGCGATCGGCAGCGACGCCCGAGACCTGCTCTGCATTGAGGGCGAGGTCGTCGCCCAGCACGCCGGCCGTCTGTTTGGTCGCAACTTTGGTGAGCACCGCGATGTCGTCGAGGATGCTTGCGATGTCATCGATCAGGGCGATCAAGCTGGTGCCGGCCATCGGGTGCTTCGGTATAGCTACCTGTGCGCGGCGCTTCAATCGTTGCGCTGCGTCGAACGACGAAACCTTGCGGCAATCCGTGCTCTCTTTGCGTCTCGAGCGGGGCTCGAGGGCCGTGAGTGGCGGCGGCGATGGGGATGGGGCTATCATCGGCCGGTAGGCCGTGCGGTGCGACGGATGAAGGGTGTCGACGAGTTGGAAAACACGGAACCCACTGAGGAGCAGGGCGAGGACGACAGCCCTCGGATCAGCAGGCTGAGCAGCTTTTTCCCCGTGGCCGAGGCGCTGCTTGCGGCCGCGCATTCCGACAAGCCGCCGTCCATCCGAGAGCACGACACGATCCGGCGCCTCCTGTGTGAGCTACTGGGGGTGCAGAAGCTGCCACTGCGCTTGCAGCAGCGCATCGATAGCTTCGACCCCGCCATGCTCGACCTCAAGCTGCTCGCCGAGGAGCTGGCCCGTCGGCCCGTCGTCGGTCGCAAGAGCCTGATCGAGCTCACGCGACAAGTGTGTGACGCCGACGAGGACCTCGACCTGCGCGAGGACCGCTTCATGTTGGCGTTGTCGCTCGCCCTGAGCCTCGAGCCCGAAGAGGTCGGCCACATCGTCTACTCCACGCCGTTCACCGGGATGAAGCGCGCGATCAAACGTGCCGAGGACATCTTCCTCGGGGCGGTGTTCTTGGCCATCTGCGCGCTGCCCATGCTGGTGATCGCGCTGGCCATCAAGCTGACCTCCAAGGGCCCCGTGTTCTTCCGTCAGATGCGCCACGGCGAAGACGGCGTGGAGTTCGGCGTGCTCAAGTTTCGCAGCATGACGGCCATGGAGAACGGGGCCGACGTGGTGCAGGCGCAACGCTTCGATCCACGCGTGACCAAGGTCGGCGCCATCTTGCGTCGCACCTCGCTCGACGAGCTACCGCAGTTCTTGAACGTGATCGCGGGCACCATGTCCATCGTCGGTCCGCGCCCCCACGCGGTTGCGCACAACGTGCTGTATCGCGCGAAGATCAGGGAGTACATGCGCCGCCACAAGGTCAAACCCGGCATCACGGGCTGGGCGCAGGTCAACGGCTTCCGCGGTGAGACCGACACTCTCGACAAGATGGTGAGCCGCGTCGAGCACGACTTGGCTTACATCCGGGATTGGTCGTTGTGGCTGGATATCAAGATCATCTTTCTGACTGTCTTTGGGCGCAAGGTTCGACAGAACGCTTACTGATCTCGGCGCGCGTTGCTGCGTGCAGAGCGAGCCCATTCGCGTGCACGACGTCAGCCCTCCGCGCCGACCCCGCTCGCTCGCAGAGAGGCCTCGAGCTTCGCTCGCCCACGATGGAGCAGCACCCGGAGATGCCCCCGCGTCACCTGCAGCTTCTCGCTTGCTTCATCGCGGTCGTAGTCGTGGACGTCACACAGCGTGACCGCTTCGCGCTCGAGCTCGGTGAGCTGGCTCATGGCGCGGGTCGCGATGTTGGCCGCGAGACGTGCGTCTAGCTGGTCGACCGTGGTGTCGTCGTACGCGTACTCGTCCTCGTCGAACAGCTCAGAGGGGTGGGCGCGGCGGTAGCGGTCCGCGATGCGGCGACGCAGGATGCTGATCACCCAGGTGCGCAGGCTCGAGCGACCCTCGAAGCTGGGGGCCGAGCGCAAGGCACTCGACCAGGTGTCCTGGACCAGGTCCTCGGCTTCTTCGCGCTGTCGTACGACCCGGTACGCGAAGGCGAACAGCCCCGGGGTGAGATCTCGAATCGCGCTGGGCGTGATCAACGTTGCCGCCGCTGTTGCCATGACTTGCTCCTCGGTGATCGCTACGCGCCAGGCGCGGGCAGGGTTTCAGTGCCCTTCGCCAAGGTTGACGTTGGGGATCCGCGGCCGTGCTGGGTGGGACCTAAGCACTGGGTGTGCCAGCGCGCAGAGGCCGGTTTTGTGCGTAGTTCCGTGGGGGAGGCTGGGCCCTGGGCCCGGACGCGGACACGTGTCCGGTGTCCGCGGACAGCCCGCGTGGCCAAGGTCTGTCCGCGCCCGAAGATGGGAGAGAGGGGTCCCGGAGGCTATGCTGGGCCGACCATGCGAACTCCGGACAGCCTGACCGCCCTGGTCGACCACGGGATCATCGACGAAGTGGTGCGCCCGCTGATGAGCGGCAAAGAAGCCGAGGTCTTCCTCGTCGTGTCGGGCGGCGAACAGCGCGTCGCCAAGATCTACAAAGAAGCGCAGAACCGCAGCTTTCAGAACCGAGCCGACTACACCGAGGGGCGCAAGGTGCGCAACAGCCGCGACCAGCGCGCGATGGGGCGAGGCTCGAAGCACGGCAAGGCGCAGAACGAGGCGGCCTGGCGCTCGGCCGAGGTAGACATGATCTACCGCCTCCGCGACGCCGGGGTCCGCGTGCCCCACCCCTATCACTTCATCGATGGCGTACTGATCATGGAGCTGGTGGTGGACGGCGAGGGCTTCCCCGCACCCCGGCTCGGCGACCTGGTGTGGGAGGCGGCGGATGCTGCGGCCCTGTTCAAGCAGCTGCTCACCGAGGTGGTGCGCATGCTGAGCATCGGCGTGGTGCACGGCGACCTGTCGGACTTCAACGTGCTGATGAGCGCGGGTGGGCCGGTGGTGATCGACTTCCCGCAGTCGGTCGATGCCGCCACCAACGCCAACGCACGCAAGCTGCTGATCCGCGATGTCGAGAACCTGCATCGTTTTGCCAGCAAGTTCGACCCCACGCACAGCCCGCTGCCCTACGCCGAAGAGATGTGGGAGCTGTACAAACGCAACGCGCTCACGCCCGAGACCCAGCTGTCGGGACGCTTCAAGTCCGCGCACAAGGCCGGCAACACGACTGCCGTGCTCGATCTCATCTCGGACGCCAACCGAGACGAGCGAAAGCGTCGTGAGGCGCGCGGCATGAGTATGCGCGGCACGTCGGTCGAGTCGGGAGCGGGCGACGAGCAAGGCGCCGTGACGCGCGGCCCGACGCGCGAGCACGAGTCGCGTCGAGCGCCGCCCGGTCGCGAGCCCCGCGACCTCGCACGCAACGACGTACCCGTGCGAGAAGAGGGACGCGGACTCGCCGCAGAACGTCCCGACCGCAACGCGCGTCCGGCGACTCGCCCTGAGGCCCAGGTCAGGCCGGGCGCACGAAACTTCGACGAACGCCCGGCGCGCCCCGCACCCCGCAACTTCGATGAGCATCCCCCGGGCCAGGCGCGACACGAGAGGCCGGCACAACCCGAGCGGGAGTCGCGTGCCGCGCGACCGGAGCGCGAGTCGCCTGCGGCGCAGCCCGAGCGCGAGTCGCGTGCCGCGCGACCGGAGCGCGAGTCGCGTGCGCGACCGGAGCGCGAGTCGCCTGCGGCGCGACCGGAGCGCGAGTCGCCTGCGGCGCAGCCCGAGCGCGAGTCGCGTGCCGCGCGACCGGAGCGCGAGTCGCGTGCGCGACCGGAGCGAGAGTCGCCTGCGGCGCAGCCCGAGCGGGAGTCGCGTGATGCGCGGCCCGAGCGAGAGTCGCGTGATGCGCGGCCCGAGCGGGAGTCGCGTGATGCGCGACCCGAGCGAGACGCCCGTGCTTTGCGACCGGAGCGGGATTCGCGTGCGTTGCCCGAGCGAGAGGCGCGTGCGTTGCCCGAGCGCGAGCTTCGTTGGCACGCCGATGATCGCGATCCGCGCGCACCCGCTCCGCAGCGCGACACGCGAGCTGCGTCGTCGGGGCGAGACGAGCGACCCGCCGCGACTCGTTCGTTCGATCGCGCGCGCGACGAGCGCCCTCGTCAGGGGCAGAGGCCAACGGAAGGTTTCGACCGTCGTGCGCCCGACGGACAGCCGCATGCGCGACAAGACGCGAGTCGTGCCGGCGAGCGCAGGCCGAGTGCATCGTTCGGCGAGCGCGTCCCACACCGACGCCCCGACGAACGAGGCGCACCGCAGGTCACTTCGAGGCCCGCCCGCACGTCGCAACCCCAGCTAGAAGACCAGGGTTCGGACTCCGATCGGCCGAGGCGACGCTGAGCGCACGGCTGGTCTCCCAAAAGCGCATGGGTTAACACCACTCAGTCACGCGCAGGCGACCACAAAAGATGCTCCAGTAAGGCCCATGACGACGTCCGACTCGCTCGCACCGCTCCACATCCTGCACGAGGTCTTTGGCTACTCGGCGTTTCGCGGGGCGCAGGCAGAGATCGTCGAGCAGGTCACCGGTGGGGGCGACGCGCTCGTGCTCATGCCCACCGGCGGCGGCAAGAGCCTCTGCTATCAGGTCCCCGCCATCGCCCGGCATCGCGCCGGCAAGGGCGTGGCCGTGGTGGTGAGTCCACTCATCGCGCTGATGCACGATCAGGTGGGCGCGCTCGACGAGGCGGGCGTCCACGCGGCCTTCTTGAACTCGTCGCTGTCGATGGACCAGGCACAGCGCGTCGAGCAAGAGCTCACCAGCGGCCGGCTCGTGCTGCTCTACGCCGCTCCCGAGCGGGTCACGTTGCCGCGCTTTCTCGCGCAGCTCGATGCGCTGCACCAGCGCGGTCAGCTCAGCATGTTCGCCATCGACGAGGCGCACTGCGTCAGCCAGTGGGGGCACGACTTTCGCTCCGACTACCTGGCGCTCAGCGTGCTGCACCGTCGTTATCCCGACGTCCCGCGCATCGCGCTCACCGCCACTGCCGACGAGGTCACGCGGCTCGACATCATCGAGCGGCTCGCGCTGGGCAATGCGCAGGTCTTCATCAGCAGCTTCGACCGGCCCAACATCCGCTACAGCATCGTCGAGAAAGACAACGCGCGCAGCCAGCTGTTGCGCTTCATCCAGGACGACCACGAGGGTGAAGCGGGCGTGGTCTATTGTCAGTCGCGCAAAAAGGTCGAAGAGACCGCGGGCTGGCTCAGCAAGCAGGGCATCCACGCGCTGCCCTATCACGCGGGCCTCGACGCGGCGCTGCGGCGCACCCACCAAGACCGCTTCATTCGTGAAGACGGCCTGGTGATGGTGGCGACCATCGCGTTCGGCATGGGCATCGACAAGCCCGACGTACGTTTTGTGGCGCACCTCGATCTGCCCAAGACCATCGAGAGCTACTACCAAGAGACGGGCCGTGCCGGCCGCGACGGCCTGCCTGCAGAAGCGTGGATGACCTACGGTCTGGCCGACGTCGTCAACCAACGCCGTATGATCGACGATGGTCCCGCGGGCGAAGACTTCAAGCGCGGGCAGCGAAAAAAGCTCGAGGCGCTGCTGAGCCTGGCAGAGAGCTACGACTGCCGGCGCGTGCGCCTGCTGTCTTACTTCGGCGAGGCGAGCCAGCCGTGCGGCAACTGCGACAACTGCCTCTTGCCTCCGGCCACGTGGGACGCGACCGAGGCCGCGCGCAAGCTGCTCAGCTGCATCTACCGTTTTCATCAGCAGGGCGGGCTACGCTTCGGAGTTGGGCACCTCATCGATGTGCTGCGCGGCAAAGAGACCGAGAAGGTCACGCAGTACAACCATCAGATCCTCAGCACGTACGGCATCGGCGCCGACCTGAGCGAGGCAGAGTGGCGGTCGGTGGTGCGGCAGCTGCTCGCGCTCGGACACCTGCACGCCGAGGGCGACTTTCATACGCTCGCGTTCACGGCCAGCTCGCGCAACGTGCTGCGTGGCGAGGTGCCGCCGCTGCTGCTGCGCAAGCTCAGCGAGACCAAACGTTCGCAGAAACGTCGCGGCGAGCGCACCTCGCGCGGCAAAGAAAAGGCGCCGCCCGTTCCGCTCGATCACGTCGGCGGCGAGCGCTTCAACGCGCTCAAAGAGTGGCGCGCCGCGGTGGCCAAAGAGCACAACTTGCCGGCTTTCGTGGTGTTCCACGACAGCACGCTGGCCGAGATGGCGCGGGCCAAGCCCGACTCGCTCGATGCGCTGAGCAAGATCAACGGCGTGGGTGCGCGCAAGCTCGAGGCGTACGGGCCGCAGATCTTGCGTGTGCTGGGTTAGCGCCTCTTTGCCTCTTCACTCGGCCGAGGCGACGGGGGCCTTGGCGAAGAACTCGGGGTGAAGCAGACAGTCGACCATGAACGTGGCGGTCTGCTTGCGCGAGATGAAGAGGCGCGGCTTGGGCTGGTTGTCGTAGCTGATACGCGTGCGTTGGAGCTTGTTACCGAGCAGCGCGGCTGCGCGTACGGCCGTCCAGTCGAGGCCAGAGCTGCGCAACACCGCTTCTTGTGCTTCGTGATCGTCGTACGCGACCTTGAGGTAGCTGTGGCGCACCACCGCTCGCCAGAGCCACGGCACCGAGCCCGCAGAGTCTCCCACGCCCGCCGCGGACAGCACGACGATGCGGCGGATGGCGTTCTCGTTCATGGCGGCGACCGCATGGGTGATCGAAGTGCTCATCAAACGTGGAGGGCTGAGCGGCTTGCTCCACGGAGAGTCTGACGCCCGCGCGTTGTTCAAGAAGCTGAGTACGGACGTACAGCCGGTGATGGCGCGCCGCACGTCGTCGAGCTTCTCCGGGGTGCCGCTGAGGAGAGTAAGGTGGGGACGCGGCGCGAGCTTTTCTGGGTGGCGCGCCAGGGCCACCACCGCGATGCCTTTTTCGAGCGCGTAGTCGACGGCCAAGCGACCAGTGCGGCCGGTCGCGCCAAAGATGAGGAGTCGCTGGTCCTGCTGCTTCATGGGGTCCTGTCCGTGCGCGGGGAATGGAGCAGACGCTCACGCTGCGTAGGTACGCTCGAGGTAGTCGAGGATCTTTTCGGAGTGGAAGAGCTTCACGCCGCTGTTGGGGTCTTCGAGGTAGGGCACCTGCACCCGGCCATGCGCCTGCCAGAACGCGTAACGTTTGCCGCCTTCGCGCGGCACGTACGGGTTGGGCAGGATGCGGCGCACGGCCGGACCCGCCTCTTTCCAGTGCTCTTTGCCCAGGTTGTACAGCGTGTAGGGGAGCTCGAGCTCACACAGACGCTCGCGCACGAGACGCGAGTACGGGCTGCCTTCGAAGCTCCACAGCCGCAGTGCCTCCCCAACGCGCTTACCGGGTCGCGCGCGTGCACCGCGTCCGAGCCGCACGCTGCTCTGCAGACCACCTACCACGGGGCGCAGCCACGAACGTTGATACGAGGCGGGCACGTCGCGCTGACCGTAGGTGCGAAACAGGTACGCGACGATGTCTCGCGACTCGTACAGCGTCGTGTTGGTGTTGGGGTCGATGAGCAGTGGAAACTGGGCCTTGCCGCCGAGCCGCTCGGCCTCGGGGCGGAACAACGTGCCGCCGTGCGGACAGGGCCGAATCTGCACGTCGAGGTGCAGCGCCGAGAGCGCCTCGCGCACCAGCCGACAAAACGGACACGCCTCGAAGTCGTAGAGCGTCAACGGCAGGGCCGGCTGCTTGGCGACCCGCACCACGACACAGCCGCGCCAGAGTCCCACGGTCGACGACACCACCGAGCTGAGCACGGCCCCCTGATGCAGAATCGAACTCGACATGCGCTCTCCTGAGAAGGCCAGCAGTGTGCGCAACGAAGCCTGAGACGTCCACTCCTCACCGCGGCACCGAGGCACGCCGCGCTTCTGCGCGACTTCGACCCGATTTGCGAGCAGACTGTCCGCCTCGACCGCCCTCGTGGCGCAAGAGCCGCGCACGACACGCGCGCTGGGGAGCCAGATGGACGGAGTCAGAGCAGACGTTGAGCACGTGGCATGGCCGGGGTTGTTGCGCGCCGACCGAGGAGACGGCTCGTTCAGTCTGCACAACCCGGGGCACGGCACGTCGGTCGACGTGGAGGAAGAGTCGGGGGAGCTGGTCGAGCTCATCCTCGAGGGCTTCGCCGAGCCGCGCACGCCGGCCGACTTTTGTCAGGCGTTCGACCACGTGCCCGAGGGCTTGCTGGTGCTCATGGTGCGCAGCGGCTTCGTGGTCGAGGTCGCCGAGCTCGCCTTCTTGGAGCACGGGTTCTTGCGGCCTCCCACCATGCCCATCGGCGCTGCCTGGTCGTGGTCCGACCTGCCCGAGCTCGCGCAGCCGGGCGCGTGGGTGGTCCTCGGCGTACCGGTCGACACGCACGCGCTGGGGATGGGCGGCGCACGTCACGGCCCGGGCGAGATTCGTAAGCTAGTCAGCGGCGCGCTGCTGTTTGGCGAGGGCGACGTGGTGGACTGGGAGTTTTTGCGGCGCTACCCGGCGCTGCGCCCGCCCGTCGCCGACCTCGGGGACGTGGACCCCGAGGGCTCGCGTATGGATCACGTGGGCAGCCGCTTACAAAAGGTGGTGCGCGAGCTCTTCGCACACGGCATGAGGCCCCTGCTGTTGGGCGGCGATCACTCCATCACGCACTACGTGCTGCACGAGGCCATCGCCAACGTGCAGAGCTTCGGCATCATCCACTTCGACGCGCACCCGGACATGCTGCCCAGTCGCTCGCTGTCGCACGCCAACGTGTTTCGGGAGGCCGTCGACAGCCCACGCGTTGTGTCCATCACGCAGATTGGGTTGCGTGTGGTGGAGCGCATCACGCCGTACGCATCACGTGTGCCCTGTAGCAAACGCACTGTCGTCAGTGCGCGCGAGGCAGCTCGCGGGCGCGCACTCGCGGTGCTCGAGGCGCTGCCGCGCGACCTTCCTTACTACCTCAGCTTCGACATCGACTGCATCGACGCAGGGCTCGCCCGGGAGACCGGCACCCCCGCACTCGGAGGGCTGAGCTTCGAGCTCGCGTCCGAGCTGGTCGACTACATCGCGCGCACGTTCGACATCTTCGGCGCCGACTTCGTCGAAGTGTCGGCCGCGACGACCGCCAACAACGTGGCCGCATTCGTCGCGGCCTCTCTGCTGCAGCGCTGCTTGATGGGCGAGTCCGCCTTCGAGGCGCTGGCCAGTGATGTGTACGTCCTGCCGTAAACGGAGGTGACTATGCCATCGGTCTTGATCACGGGAGCAAGTCGTGGACTCGGCCTCGAGTTCGCCAAGCAGTACACCGGGCTCGGTTATCGTGTGTTCGCGACGGCGCGCGACCCGTCCAAAGCGACGGATCTGGGCAAGTTAGCCAAGGCGCACAGCTCGCTGACCGTGCACGCGCTCGACGTCGACGATGAGGCCGGGGTGCGCGCGTTGGTGAGTGCGCTGAAGGGCGAGCCCATCGACATCCTGCTCAACAACGCAGGCACCATGGGGCCCGAGCGACAGAGCTTCGGCCGCATCGACTACGCAGGGATGGTGCAGACCTTCGTCAGCAACACCGTGGCGCCGCTGCGCATCGCCGAGGCGCTGGTCGACAACGTGGCCAACAGTCAGCGCAAGCTGATGGTGGCGGTGACCAGTGGGATGGGCAGCATCGGGGACAGCAGTGGAGGTTCGTACGCCTATCGGGCGAGCAAGGCGGCTCTCAACATGAGCTACCACAACCTGGCGCTCGACCTGAGGTCGCGCGGCATCACAGCCATCGTCATCAACCCAGGCTGGGTGAAGACCGACATGGGCGGGCCCGGCGCCACGCTCAAGCCCGCCGACAGCATCGCCTCCATGCTTAAGGTGTTCGACGCGGTCACGCTCGCCGACAGCGGCAAGTTCATGAATTACACCGGCGGCACGCTGGAGTGGTGAGCGAGCCGAGGACGGCGAGCACGCCTCCTCAGACGATACCAAGCGGGAGACCTTGGCGCCCAGTGAGACCGGCGACTGACAGGCACACAGGCGGTGAGCGGTATTACGCGCGCTCCACCTTTCACCCTGAGTGGTCTCGATAGACCTGAACTTTATCGAGCGCGCGCCGTCTGTTGACGTGCGCGATCGCGCGCAGCAGGTCGAGGCGAGGATGCGACACGGCGGCGGGGTGTGGAAGGTCGTGGCAGCCCTAGCGCTGGCGCTATCGGCCGTGTTGCTCTGGCGAGCGCCCAAGGTGGTGGCCACGCAGTCGGGCCAGCTGTGTGAGCCCGCCGACGATCGTGAGGTCAGCGACGAGCCGACCGAGCGGGCGAGCGTGAACAGGTCGGGCAGCGTGCACGGCAGGCGCTTTGGGGCTGCACTCGAGGCGGCTCGCACCTGGCGAGCTCGCTGCACAGCGCTGGGTCGGCTCGCGCGCGGTGGCCAGGTCGACGAACAGGCGGTCGATCGCGTGATCGGGCTCACGCAGCCGACGTCGGAGCTGGAGCTGCGGTTGTGCGCCACCAGCGCGCTCGGGGCGTTGCCTTCGGAGGCGGCCCTCGCGCGGCTGCTCGTGTTGCTCGACGAGGGCAACGAGCGCATCGCCGAAGAGGCTGCGCGTGCGCTCGCACAACGGGACGAACAAGAAGCTCGCGATGCGTTGGTGTCGCTCGCCAAGCTGGGTTCGCCCAGTCAGCGCATGACCGCCGCCCTGGCGCTTGCGGAGGCCGGCGCGCCCGAGGCAGCTCCGCTGATCGCCGAGCTGCTGACGGGTGTTGGCAGGCGCGACCAAGATCGACTGCTGATGGCCCTGGGTGCGACCGGTGACCCGGCGGCACTGCCCGTGCTGCTGCAGGCTGCGACGAGTGGTTCGCGCTCGGCGCAGTACTCGGCCATCTCGGCGCTCGGCGAGCTGGGGGGTGACGGTGCGACGCGTACGCTCGTGGGCTTGTTGCAGACGCGGCCCGCGCTCGCTTCCGTGATCGCCGGCGCACTCGCGCGCAGTGCAGACCCGTCTGCCGAAAAGGCGCTGCTCTCGGTGGCCACGAGCAGTCGCAACGGCAACGTCGCCAACGCAGCGCGTCAAGCGCTGCAGGCGTACGACACGCCCGACGTGCGTGCGCTGATGATGCGCTCGTTGGAGAGCGGCAACCCGGTGGAGATGAGCGCGGCGATGGACTACTTCGGGGTGCACACCGCGGGGGCGGCCGCGCCTCAGCTCATGAAGCTGGCGCAAGAGGGGTCCCCTCGCGCCTACGGCGCCATCCACGCGCTCGCCAGCAACGTGACCGCCGAGGGCCGCGCGCTGATCGAGTCGGTCGCCCGAGGCTCGGGTCCGCTGCACGATGCCGCGCTGGTCGAGCTGGCCAACATGCCCGGGGGCGCCGAGCGAGCCAAGGCCATCGCCCTCGCGCAGGTGCAGCGCGGCGGTGCACAACAGGGGCAGGCCATCGAGCTGCTCGCCAACGACGAGTCCCCCGAGGCGCGTGCGGCCCTGATCGCCCTGGCGCGGCGCGCGGATCCCGGCGTGTCGTCGCAGGCGTTGATGGGGCTCTCCCAGCGATCGGACCCGGAGAGTCGAGCGGTCTTGGTGGAGGTCGCCGAGCGTGGGGCCTCGCCCGAGCAGCGCACCGCCGCGCTGTGGACGTTGGCGCAGACCGGCGACCCGGCGGTGAGCAAGACCCTGCGCGCCGCGATGTCGAGCGACAACGCCCAGGTGCGGTCGCAGGCGATCTCGGCCTACGCGCAGCTCGGCGAGAGCGACGCCGAGCCGGCGCTCGTGGCCGCCAGCAAAGACAAAGAGAGCGAAGTGGCGATGGCGGCGGCCTCGGCGCTGGGACAGCTGGGCACACCGGGCGCCCTCACGCGTCTCGAGGAGCTGGCGCGCGCCCGCGATCCGAGCACCTCGCAGTTCGCCATCCGGGTGCTCGCCTCCACGTCCCCCGAGCGGGCGACACCGCTCGCCGAGGCGATGATCGGCTCCTCGGACGTGGAGTCGCGGCAGCTCGCGATCGGACTCTCCGGCTCGCTCTCCGGAGCAGCGGGCGCGCGCATCGTCCTGGCCGGTGTGCGAGATACCGACCCGGGTGTCGTGCGCGACGCGCTGGGCAACATCGCGTTTGCCGACCTCTCGCGCGGCGAGACCCAGCAAGCGCTGCGCGATCTGCTCGTGCGAGAGAGTCTGCCCGCGGAGCTGCGCGAGCAGGCCAAGCAGCTGCTGGCAAACCAGGCGCTCGTCCGGGCAGACAGCGACGAAGAGTAAAGTAAGGTCGATAACAGGATAAGAGACATGGCGGCTGCCCTCGGCGCTCGCCGCCTTATCCCCGTCGGTAAAGAGCGGGACGCGAAGTGTTCACCCCACGCGTTCGAAACGTTCCCCTACGCACGAGCTTGCTTTGCGCAACATCCAGGTGCATGTGAACAGACAGCTCGCACGGTGCGCCGTGTCGGCTTACGAGGTCCTCGCGCATGACATCTGGTTCCACCCCCCCGTCCTCGTCCGCGCACAGCTTTGCGCGGTCTGCTTCGTCTGTTCGCTCGCGCGCGGAGGCACCCCGCGCTTCGACATTGTTTACCCTGGCTCACGCGGCGCGTGGCCGCGCCGGGGTGTGTGCGAGCGGGAGGGGGGGCGTCGGCCAACGGCTGGCGGTCTTGGTGACCTTACTCTTCGTGGGTGTGGCGGGCGGGGGCTGTTCCGCCATCGTCGACTTCGACCTGTCGCAGCTGCAGACGCTCGACTCGGGCACCGATCCCGCGTCGACCCTCGACGCCGGCGCTTCCTCCACGGGCTGTACGCCTGGCACCGCAGGGTCTCCGTGCGCAGCCTGTGACCCGGGTTCGTACTGTGCGGGCGGCAAGGCCCGCTCGGTGTCGTGCCCGACCGGACAATGGGACGACGACCAAAACCCGGCCACCGCCTGTGCTGCCATGCGCGACTGTTCGGCGGGCGAGTTCGTGTCGGCCGAGGGGTCCAACGTCAGCGACCGATCCTGTACACCGTGCGCGTCGGGGCGCTTCTCTTCCGGCAAGAACCAGGGCATGTGTGTCCCGTGGAAGCGCTGCGAGCCCGGGAGCTTCGTCTCTGCGGCGGGCACCACCACCGGCGATCAGTCCTGTACCGTGTGCGACCCCGGCACCATGTCAGACACGCCCAACTCGGGGCAGTGCGTGCCCAACGGCAGCTGCGGTGCGGGCAGCAAGATGGCGGCGGGCGGCTGCGTGGGCTGCTCGGCAGGGGAGTATTGCGCCGGGGCCGATGCGCCGCCGGTCGCCTGCGTCGATGGCACCTGGGATCACGACAGCAGCCCGGCCAGCCCGTGCGTGCCCACCAGCGAGTGCGGCATCGGCCAGTACGCAGCCGGTCCCGGGTCGCCGATCGCCGATCGTGTGTGCAGCGCCTGCTCCGCGGGCACGTTCAGCGCGACGAAGAATGCAGCGGCGTGCGCCCCCTGGAGCGTGTGCTCGCCCGGCCAGTACGTGAGCGCGGCGGGCTCGATGCAGGCCGACCGGCGCTGCACCGAGTGCGGGCCCGGCACGTACAGCACCGAGAGCATGGTCATGGCTTGCACGCAGATGTCGCCGTGCATGCCGGGTCAGTTCGTGGTCGCCCCTGGCTCCATCACCAGCGACCGCGTGTGCGAGAGCTGCCCCGCGAGCACCTTCAGCATGAACACCAACGCCGCGGCTTGCTCGCCCTGGGCCGACTGCCCGGCGGGCAGCTTCGTGTTCGCGCCCGGCAGCGCCGCCAAAGATCAGACCTGCAGGCGCTGCGCAAACGGCACCTTCAGCTCCATGATCAACTCGGGGCAGTGCGTCCCGCAAAACAGCTGCGCCCCCGGCACCAAACAGACGGCGGCTGGAAGTGCGGGCATGGCGGCCAAGTGTGACCCCTGCGCGGTGGGCGAGTACTGCGCCGGTGGCGACAAGCCGGCCGTCGCGTGCGCAGCCGGCACCTGGGATCACGACCGCAACCCGGCCAGTGCGTGCGTCGCCTGGAGCGACTGCGGACAGGGTCAGTTCGTCAACACCGCAGGCTCGGCCACGCAAAATCGCAGCTGCCGCGCGTGCGCCAACGGCACGTTCAGCGACAGCCGCAACGCGGCACAGTGCAAGCAGTACGCGACCTGCATGCCGGGCTCGTCGGTCACCACGGCCGGCACCGCATCGGCCGACCGCGTGTGCAGCATGTGTGGAGACGGCTCGTACAGCACGACCACCAACGCGGCCATGTGCGCGCCGTGGACCATCTGCATGGCTGGGCAGTTCGTGACCAAAAACGGCTCGGGCACGGCGGACCGCACCTGCGGTCGTTGTGCGGCGGGCGAGTTCAGCACCACGGCCAACGCGGCCAGCTGCAAAGACTGGCAAGTCTGCCAGCCCGGCACGTACGTCTCGGGCGCGGGCACCCCGTCGGCCGATCAGGCGTGCGCGCCGTGCTTGGAGGGCAAGTACTCGACGACGCCCAACGCGTCGCAGTGCCTCCCGCCCGGCAGCTGCGATCCGGGCTTCCGGCAGACGGCGCCCGGCACCGCGACCAAGCCACCCGTGTGCGCAGCGTGCAAGGCAGGCGAGTACTGCGCCGGAGGCACCAGCGCACCCCAGCCGTGCGGCAACGGCACGTACGACAAGGACAACAATCCCTCCACGCTGTGCGTGCCCTGGAGCACGTGCGAGGCGGGCTCGTTCGCTGCGGGCGCAGGCAGCGCCGTCACCGACCACGTCTGCACGACGTGCGACGACGGCAGCTTCAGCACGCAGAACAACGTCGCGACGTGCACCAAGTGGGCTGACTGTGAGCCGGGTGAACGGGTCTCCAAGGAAGGCAGTCTGCTGACAAACCGGACGTGCGCGGCATGCGTGTTGGGTTCCTCTTTCAGCAGCGTCAAGAACGCATCGATGTGCACGTCGCCCTTGACCCCCTGCGACTCGGGCTTCTTCGTCAGCGCGGCACCGACGTTGACGAGCGACCGAATGTGCAAGAAGTGCGAGGAAGGCCAAGTTTCCACGGGCCCGAATGCGCCGTCATGCACCAGGGTGAACACGTGCGAGCCGGGCACCTATCAGAGCAAACCCAACGACAGAACGTCGCCCTGCACCAAGTGCGACAAGGGTACCTACTGCGCTGGTGGGACTGCAGCCCTTGTCGCATGCGTAGATGGCACTTTCGACAAGGACATGGATCCCGCCACGCAGTGCGTGGCTTGGAGCGATTGCAAAGCAGGCACCGTGATCGTTCCTCCGCCCGCGAGCAGGGTCACCGACCGCATTTGCAGCGCGTGCACTACGGGCACCTTCAGCGCGGCCGTCAACGCCACTGCAGAGTGCAAAGCCTGGACGGTCTGCAAAGCCGGCTTCGAGGTCACCGCCACGCCGAGTGCATCGGTCGACCGCGGCTGCACGGCGTGCAGGGCCGACGAGTACTCCACCGGCGACAATGCCGCGAACTGCACCAAGCAGCCTGTGTGCGCGGCTGGATTCCAGCAGACGGCTGCAGGCACCACCACCACGCCCACCAAGTGCGATACCTGCAAGGCTGGCGAGTACTGCGCGGGCGACACCACCGCTCCGGTGGCGTGCGGGCCCGAGACCAAGCTCGACAACTACGATCACGACAGCGATCCTGCGACGCCGTGCGTAAAGCTGACGCAGTGCGAGAAGGTGCTCACCGAAGGCACGCCCACCAAGGACCGTGTCTGCGCGCCAATCGTCGTCACTCCGGATGGAGGCGTCCCCCTTCCCAAGACGCCCGGCCCGCCCACTCTCCCGACCAACTGACCGTCCAGCCAGACTAGAGCGTCGTCCATGGTGAGTTGACAAAACCACCGTTTTTGGCGGGGAAAGCCTGCTCACCCTCGCAAAACGACCCGCTGCGCCCACGTTGTGGGAAGGGTTGCGACGTCGCTCGCGAATCTCACTCTGAGGTCGCTCTGCTCGAGCTGCGCAGGCAGACCTCGTCGGAGTGTGCAGCGTCTTGGAGGACCATGAAACTGAGTGTCATCTTGCCGTGCTTCAACGGCGCCGAGACTCTCGCGGTGCAGCTCGATGCGCTCACGCGGCAACAGACTCGCCACGCGTGGGAGGTCGTCGTCGTCAACAACGGCTCCACCGACGACTCGATGTCGATCGTGGCGCGCTACGAAGGACGGCTGCCTGGCCTGCGCGTCGTCGAAGCGTACGGAAACGAGGGGCCGCGCCAGGGCGTGACGCACTCGTACGCGGTCGGCTTTGCGGCAGCACAGGGCGACGCGTTCTTGTTGTGCGAGGCGGACGACGAGGTGGGCGAGGGCTGGCTGTCCACGTTGGGCGATGCCCTGCTCGAGCACGAGCTGGTGGCCGCGGCGCTCGAGTACGACCACCTCAACCCGGACCACGTGCGACCCAAGGAGTGGAAGCAGCAGTCGGTGGAGGCGGGGCTGTCCACCATCTCCGGGCCTACGTTTTGGCCCTACGCGAGCGGCTGCAGTCTCGGGCTCTGCCGCTCGGTGTACGAGCGGCTCGGCGCTCCCGACGCGCGCTGCGCCGCCAGCTGGGACACCGACTACTGCTGGCGCGCGCGGCTCGCCGGGATCGCGCTCACGTTCGTCCCCGCAGCCACGGTGCACTACCGCATGCGCACGACGCTGAAGGGCGCGTACAAACAAGGGCGCAACTGGGGCGCCGGCCACGCGGTGCTCTACAACAAGTACGCGGCCCCGCTGCCGTCCCGCTTGGCCGTCATCAAGCGCGAGCTGCGCTACGCACGCGACCTCGCCAAACACGTGATCGAGCTCCCTGGCGTCGTCGTGCGCAAGCAGCCACTCAACGGCTGGCTGTGGAACCTCGGCTGGCGTGTCGCCACGCTCGAAGGCGGCAAGCTGCATTGGCAGGCGCTCACGCAGAGCTCCGCGCGCTGAGCAGCCCGACGAGGTCGGCAGGCACGACGAGTGCGACAACCTCGCCCAGTGCTGCCGGCCGCGCACAGTGGGCCCTCTTGACCGGCTGGCGCAGCGCGCCCATCGTTGTCCTGGTACGCAGAAGCAGATGGCGGAGCAGGTTCCCACGACGAGCAGACACGGGTGTGTCTTCGCTCCCGCGCCCGAGGGCGCGCTTCGATCACGACGGATGGTCGTGTTGGTCGCGCTGCTGCGTCTGGTCGCGCTGCTCGTCGCCACCGAGCTGTCTGGCGCGGCGCACGCTGTGCTCGACGTGGCAGCGAGCGCCGTGGGCGTCGAGCACCCGCGCGACGACTGCGACGACGAAGAGGCGGGTCACGAGTGTCCGCCCGGCTGTCCCAACTGCCACTGCGCGCACGGCGCCGTCGTGCAGCTCGTACCACGCGGAGAGGCACGCCCCGCGCTGCGCCTAGCTCTGCTCCATCCCGAGCGCGACGAGGCTGGCTTCGTGCCGCTCGACGCCATGCCGCCCAAGGGCGCCGACCTGACGCCGCTGTACCGTCCGCCCAGAGCCGCCCTCGCAAGCTAAGCGGTTTCTGGGCAGGGCAGCGCCGCGTGCACACGCACGCGCGGCTGCTCGTGTGGCGACGCCCGTGGGCGCGCTGCGAGCGAAGGGAATGATGTGGCGATAGCGAGCAAGGCGGTGGCTGCCTGGGCGGCCTTGATGTGGTGTACGCAGGCGACGTGCGTGCAGGCGGGGGACGTCGCCTGTACCAAGATCGTCCGCCCCAACGTCGTTGGGTGCGCGCTGCGCGCGAGCTTGTTGCTGGAGCGCGAACGACAAGGCGTCGCGATCGAGGCGGGCCGACTGCGCGCAGTGAGTCCGCTTTTGCCCAGCAACCCGAGCCTCACACTCTCGGGTGCGCACCGTCAGACGGTGGCGGGGCGGCCTCACGATCGGGCGACCAACTGGTACGCGACCGTCGCGCAGGAAGTCGAGCTAGCAGGACAGCGCGGGGCACGTCGCGCGTCGGCCACACTGACCAAGAGCGCGCAAGAACAAGCCCTGCGCACGACCGAGCGCGAGGTGGCGGCCGATGCGTGGCGCGCCTGGTTCGAGGCGCTCGCCGCGCGCGACGGGCTCGAGACCGCACTCCACCTGGAGCGCGCGTTCGTGCGCATTGGAGAGGTCGCGCAGGCCGGCGCCGAGAGCGGACTGGTGGCGGGGGTCGACGCCGACGTGGCGGCGCTGACGAGCGTGCGACTCAGTCAGCTGCGCGTGGAGGCAGAGCGTCGCGCGGCCGTCGCCGGTGCGACGCTGGCGTCGTTGTTAGGCCTGGACCCCAGCGTGGCGATACCCGCGCTCGAAGGCGACCTCGAGCCGCTCGCCAGTGCGCGCGCCGTGCACGGTGCGTCGAGCGAGCTGCGCGCGCTGTCGCAGAGCGCGCAGCGGCTCGACCAAGCCGTCGAGCGTCGGCCCGAGCTGGCGCAGGCGGCCGCGCTCCAACGCGCCTCCGAGCAGGCGACGAGCGCGCTGCGCAGAGGCAGGGTCCCCAACCTGACTGTCTCGCTCTACGCCCAGCGCGATGGCTTCGACGAGCGTGTGCTCGGCGGCGGCGTGTCGTTGCCCGTCCCGCTGCCGTACCCCTTGGGGCGCACGTCGTCGGGGGAGCTTGCCGAGAACGCCGCGCGCACGCGTCAGGTAGCCTCGGTACGCGACGACGTGGCGCGCCGCGCACGACTCGAGGTGGTGGCCGCAGAACGCTCGTACGAGGCGGCTGAGGCGTCCCTCGCACTCTACTCCGAAGCGCGCCTGGCCAGCGCGCGGCACAGTCTGGACAGCATCGCCAACGAGCTCGCCGCGGGGCGCGTCGCGATTGGCACCGTGTTGCTCGCCCAACAGACGTTGATCGAGTTCTTGCGCGCCCACGTCGACGCCAAGCTGACGGTCTGCCTCGCCTCGGTGGAGCTGGTGCGCGCCGCAGGGCTTCCGCTCGAGGAGGTGTTGCCATGAGTCGTGCGCAACGACGAGAGCGCCCGGCAGCGTGCGCGTGGTTGCTCGTCGCGCTGGTCGTGGCGGCGTGTCCCAAGCCCGACGACAAACCGGCGCCCACGGCCGAGGCTCCGTCGCCAGCGTCCGAGCACGTCGACGAGCCCGAGCACGCCGAGCTACCGACGCGTGTCCAGCTGTCCGACGAAGTGGTGCACGACGCCAAGCTGCGCGTCGCCCCGGTGACGCGGGAGGTGCTCGCGGTGACGCTGTCCCTGCCCGGCGAGGTGGTGGCCGACCCCGACCGTTCCGCGCGGCTCTCGTCGCCGATCGACGGACGCATCGAACAAGTCAGGTTTCGTGAGGGCAGCGCCGTCACGAAGGGCGACGTCCTGGCGACCATTCGTGTGCCCGATCTCGGCAAGCTGCGCGCGAACCAAGGCAGCGCACTCGCGCGTGCCAAGGCGGCGCGCACCAACGCGCAGCGGCTCGCGGGGCTGGTGGAGCAGCGCCTGTCGTCGCAGCAGGCCTTCCTCGACGCCGAAGCGGCTGCCCAGGCGCTCGAGCAGGAGGCGCGTGCCGCAACGGAGCAGCTCGACGCGCTGGGCCTCGCGCACGTGGGCGGGCAAGCCTCGACCCTCACCTTGCGCGCGCCGCTGTCCGGCATCGTGGTGATGCGGGCGGCCGTGCTCGGCCAGCCGGTGCGGGCCGACCAGGTGCTGTGCGAGATCGTCGACCTGCGGGAGCTGTGGTTTCTGGGCCGGGTGTTCGAAAAAGACCTCGACCGGCTCGCACTTCACGCGTCCACCGAGGTGCAGCTCAACGCCTACAGCCGCGAACGTTTTCAAGGCGTGGTGGAGTACGTCGGTCACCAGGTCGATCCCGTCGCGCGCACCGTCACTGCGCGCATCCGGCTCACCAACCGCGAAGATCGCCTGCGGGTCGGTCTGTTCGGCACCGCGTACGTCTCCACGAGCGACGGCCAGCGCGGCGAGCCCACGCTGGTGGTGCCGCGCAGCGCGCTGACGGAGGTAGCAGGCAAACAAGTGGTGTTCGTGCGTCAGGCCGACCACGACTACGAGCTACACGAGGTGGTGCTGGGCGCGTCGGCAGCGGGCAAGGTGCAGGTCATCGCGGGGCTGCGCGAGGGCGAGCAGGTGGTGGTCGACGGCGTGTTCACGCTCAAGAGTGCGGTGCTGAAGAGCACGCTCGCCGAGGAGGAGTAGCGTGGCGCTGCTGTCCGCGATCGTGCGCTGGTCGCTCCACCACCGCGCGGTGGTCGTGCTGGCGACGCTGCTGTTCGTGGTGTTCGGGCTGCGCTCGGCAAGTCAGCTGCCGATCGACGCGGTGCCCGACATTACCAACGTGCAGATCCAGGTGATCACGGCCGCGCCTGCGCTGTCCCCGGTGGAGGTGGAGCAGTACGTGACCGTGCCGGTCGAGCGCTCGCTGGCCGGCATCCCCAAGAGCACGGAGGTGCGGTCCATCTCCAAGTACGGCATCTCGGTGGTCACCGTGGTGTTCGCGGACGGGACCGACATCTACTTTGCGCGTCAGCTCGTCAACGAGCGGATGCGCGAGGCACAAGACGCGGTGGCGAGTCAGTACGGCAAGCCCGAGCTCGGCCCCATCACCACCGGCCTCGGCGAGATCTTCCAGTTCACGGTGCAGAACGAGGGCATGACCTTGATGCAGCTCGAGGAGGTGCTCGACTGGCAGATCAGGCCGCAGCTGCGCACCGTGCCGGGCATCGTCGAGGTCAACAGCTTTGGCGGAGAAGACCGTCAGTATCAGGTGCTGCTCGACCCCAAACGTCTGCAAGCCGCGGGCATCTCGGTGGCCCAGGTGGTGGACGCTCTACAAAAGTCCAACGCCAACGCGGGCGGCGGCTACATCGAGCACGACCGTGAACACTTCGTGATCGGGACTGATGGTCTGGTCAAAAACCTGGACGACCTCAAGCGCGTGGTGATCGGCGCCACGCCCGAGGGCGTGCCGATCACGGTCGCCACGGTGGGCGACGTCGTTTTTGGCGCGCGCCTCCGCCGCGGCGCGGCCTCCAAAGATGGACGGGGCGAGGTCGCGGTCGGGGTCGCGCTGATGTTGATGGGCGAGAACGCGCGCACCGTCACTGCCGCCGTCAAAGCCAAGCTAGCCGCGCTCGAGCCTTCGCTGCCCAAGGGCACCAAGATCGAGGCGTTCTACGATCGCTCGGTGTTGGTCGACCACACCATCGGGACGATCAGCAAAAACCTGCTGGAGGGTGCGCTGCTGGTGGTGCTGGTGCTGCTGGTGCTGCTCGGCAACCTGCGCGCGGGTCTGGTCGTGGCCACCACCATCCCGCTCTCGCTGCTGTTCGCGGTCGTGATCATGAACGCGGCGGGTCTGTCTGGAAACGTGATGAGCCTGGGCGCCATCGACTTTGGTCTGATCGTCGACGGCGCCGTCATCATCGTGGAGAACGCGGTGCGCCGACTGTCGGAGCGCCAGCGCGAGTCCGCTCGCGAGCTGACCCCAGAAGAGCGCTCGTTGGTGGTCGAACAAGCCACGCTGGAGGTGCGCGCCGCGAGCGTGTTTGGCGAGGCCATCATCGCCATCGTGTACCTGCCGCTGCTCGCGCTGACAGGCATCGAGGGCAAGCTGTTTCAGCCCATGGCGCTCACCGTGCTGCTCGCGCTGGCGGGTGCGTTTCTGTTGTCGCTCACGTTCGTACCCGTGTTGACCAGCTACCTGGTGAAGCCCGACGCGGGCGCGCACGAGACTTGGCTCCTGCGAAAGGCGCACGCCTTGTACGCGCCCCGGCTGCGCACGGCGCTCGCACACCGCTGGGCTACCGTCTTGCTGGCCGTGCTCGCGCTGTCCGTCGCGACGTTTTTGTTCACGCGCATTGGGGCCGAGTTCGTGCCGCAGCTCGACGAGGGCGACATCTTGGTCGAGGCGCGGCGTCTGCCGGGCGTGGCGCTGACCGAGTCGGTGGCCGAAGACCGACGGATGCAGAAGGCGATCTTGCGCGTGCCCGAGGTAGCGAGCGTGGTCAGTAAGACCGGGGCGCCCGAGCTCGCGACCGACCCGATGGGCATCGAGCAGACCGACGTGTACATCAACCTGAAGGACCGGGAGCGCTGGCGCCCGGGTCTGTCCAAAGAACAGCTCGCCGCGCAGATTGGCCAGGTGCTCGAGCGCGCGGTGCCCGAGGTCGCGGGCAGCCTCTCGCAGCCCATCCAGATGCGCACCAACGAGCTGGTTGCGGGCGTGCGCTCCGACGTGGCGGTGCTGTTTTATGGGCCCGATCTCGATCGGCTGAGCGCGCTCGCAGACCAGGCCGCGAGCGCCATCCGCGGCGTCGCGGGCGCGGTCGACGTGCGCGTCGAGCAGGTGGCGGGGCTACGTTACCTGCGCATCGTCCCCGACCGCGCGAAGATGGCGCGCTACGGCTTCACCATCGACGACATCAACCAGCTCACCGAGACACTCGCCGTGGGGCACATGGCCGGCGAGGTGCTGGAGGGCGAGCGCAGGTTCGGCATCGCCGTCAAGACCAACCACGGCTTCGACGGCGATCTCGCGTCGCTGCTGGGCCTGCCGCTGCGTTCGTTGAGCGGGCAGGTCGTTCCGCTCGGCGACGTGGCCGAGCTGTTCTTCACCAAGGGGCCGGCTCAGGTCAGTCGCGAGAGCCAGTCGCGGCGCATCACGGTCGAGTTCAACGTGCGTGGGCGCGACTTGTTGTCGGTGGTGCACGATGCGCAGCGGGTCACCGAGCGCGCGCTCTCGCTCCCGACCGGCTACCGCGCCGAGTGGGGAGGCCAGTTCGAGCACTACCAAGAAGCCAAGGGCCGGTTGATGGTGGTGGTGCCCCTGTCGCTGTCGTTGATCCTGTTTTTGTTGTGGCTGGCGTTTGGTTCGCTGCGCGCGGCGCTGCTGATCTTCCTCAACGTGCCGTTCGCGATCGTGGGTGGAGTCGTGGCCCTGTGGCTGCGCGACATTCCGTTCTCCATCTCCGCCGGGGTCGGGTTCATCGCGCTGTTTGGTGTGGCCGTGCTCAACGGTCTGGTGCTGGTGTCGTTCGCGCGCCACCTCGAGGAGCAGGGGCGCTCGCGCATCGATGCCATCCGCGAGGCCGCGGAGCTCCGCCTCCGGCCGGTGCTGATGACGGCCCTGGTGGCGTCGCTCGGGTTCTTTCCGATGGCGTTGTCGACAGCCCCAGGCAGCGAGGTGCAGCGCCCGCTGGCCACGGTGGTGATCGGCGGGCTGCTCAGCGCGACCCTGCTCACGATGTTTGTGCTGCCCGTGCTCTACGCGTGGTCCAAGGGCCCGACGCGACTCACGCGCTGAACCAACGGTCGAAGTGTTGTGCGGCCTCTGTGAGTGAGCTCAACACGTCGAGGCAAAATGCCCGAGCCTCGTCGCTGGGCTGGTTGAGGTCCGGCACGATCACCACCTGCATGCCTGCCGCGATGGCACCGCGCGCGCCGTGCTCACTGTCTTCGAAGACCAAACAACGCGGGGGCGCAGCACCGAGTCGCTCGGCTGCGAGCAAAAAGATGTCGGGAGCTGGAGCTGCACGCTGTCCAGAAGTCGAGACAGGGACCTGCCCGACTGTGACGAAGCGTCGGTCGCGTTCGTGTCGCTGCTGGCCCAAGAGGTCTCGGCGCACAGCGTGATGATCGTGGCGACCGCCAGTCGCGATCACAAGCTCAGCTACGTGCGCGGGGCACTCGACCTGTTCGCGAGCGCGAGCACCACACTCGAGCTCGAGCCGCTCACGCTCGAGTACACCGTCGAGCTCTTGAGCTCGGTGTTCGGCGATGTACCCAACCTCGAGGCCGTTGCGCAGGATGTGCAGCGCATCACCGCGGGCAACCTGCGAGACATCATGCGCGTGGCGCAGCACCTCGTGAGCGAGGGCGCCATCAGCTACAGCGCGGGCACCTGGCGCTTGCCGACGAGGCTCTCGGGCGCAGGGCTGCCCACGAGCATGGCCGACGCACTGCGCGCGCGGGTGGAAAAGCTGAGCGTTGCGGCCCACACCATCGCGCTGGGACTGAAGAGGGCGAGACCACGGACGTGCACAGCGACGCGCCCGACGAGTCCGAGACCGACCACACCTTCAGCGGCAACCGGCGCTACGTCCCGGTCCTGCTCACGCACCAAGGGCCGCGCGGTGTGGCGCTCACTGGCGTAGCGCTGCTGCTCACGGACGAGTCGAGCGCGTTCACCTATCCGAGTCGTGTGGCCGCCGAGCTGAGCCGTACGTTGGGCCAGGCCGGGGACGCTGCCACGGCCTACGTCTGAGCATGTCGCTCAGGCCTTGGGCAGCACCACCAGCGTGCCTTTGATCATCTTCATGCCGCAGTGGAAGACGTACTCGCCCGGCGCGAGGGGCGGCAGGTCGATCGAGACGGGCTTGTTGGTGGGCAGCTCGCGGCGGATGTCGAGCTTGGGAAAGACCACCTCGCGTGTGCACGAACCGTAGTCCTTGCGCACGAACTTGAGGCGCACCCGCTCGCCCTCGCGGATCTCGATGCGGCTCGGTTTGTACGCGCCCTCGACGACAATCTCGATCTCGCGTGGGGCGGCCTGTGTGGTGGCCTGCGCGTGCGTCTGCGTCGCGACCAGGGGCACGGCAGTAGCGATCAGCAGCGCGAGCAGCAAACCGAGCCGCGAGGTGTACGAACGATTCATGCGTGTCTCCAGAAAAGGCCCATTAAGTGGGACCAAAACCACGTAGTCGAAGGGAGTTGAGCAACACCGACACGCTCGACAGCGACATGGCTGCGCTGGCGAGCACGGGCGACAGCAGCCAGCCGGTAGCCGCGTACAGCGCACCGGCCGCGACTGGGATGCCGACGACGTTGTACACGAAGGCCCAGAACAAGTTCTCGCGGATGGTGCGCAAGGTCTGGCGCGCGAGCGCGAGCGCGACCGGAAAGGCAGAGATGCCGCCACGCAAGAGCCCGATGTCTGCGGATGCGAGGGCAATGTCGGTACCGTGACCGACGGCGACGCCCACGTCGGCGAGTGCGAGCGCGGGCGCGTCGTTGATGCCGTCGCCCACCATCGCCACCTTGCGTCCACGCGCGCGCTCGTCGGCGACGACCTGCGCTTTTCCTTCTGGACTCACCTCCGCAAACACGCGGGTGATGCCCAGCTCGCGCGCGACGGCTTGGGCGGTGCGCGTGCGATCGCCGCTGACCATCGCCACCTCGAGCCCCATCTTCATGAGTGTCGACACCACCTGTCGCGCGTCGGGGTGGACTTCGTCGGCGACGGCGACGAGGCCCACGAGCGCGCCGTCGACGGCGACGAACGAGGGGGTGCGACCCAGGTTGGCCAACGTCTCCGCCTCGGCCTCGAGTGGCGACGCGTCGACATCGGCAGCGGCCAAGAACGCGCGCGTCCCGATGCGCACCGTGCGCCCCTCGACCACCGCCTCGACGCCGTGGCCAGCAGTGGACACAAAGCTGGTGACTGCGCGCTGGGTTGCGCCGCGCTCGCGTGCGCCGGTGACGAGGGCGCGCGCGACCGGGTGTTCGCTTGCGCTCTCCGCCGCGGCGACGAGCCCCAGTAGCTCGCGCTCGTCGCCGAGGGCGCGCACGTCGGTCAGCTTGGGCTTGCCGGTGGTGAGGGTGCCGGTCTTGTCGAGCAGCACGGTGTCGATACGACTGGCCGCCTCGAGCACCGCCCCGCCCTTGAACAACACGCCCAGCTGTGCGCCGCGACCGGCGGCCACCGCGACGGCAGCCGGCGTGGCGAGGCCCAGCGCACAAGGGCAGGCGATCACCAACACCGCCACGAAGCGCTCGATGGCGATGGTGATTCCGTCGCTGCTCGCATCGACCGCGAGCCACAC
>JBEGTL010000022.1:0-32356 GCA_041179425.1 Pseudomonadota bacterium
CGCCGGTGCCTGCCGCTCCCAAAGAAGCGCCCCCTCCGCCGCCTTCCGAAGCGCCACCCGTCATGACGTCGGGTCAGGGTGATGGCGCAGGCGATGGCTTCGCGAGCGGTACCAACAAAGACTTCGCCGGACAGAAGGCTGCGCCCAAACAAGACACTCAGCCCGCGGCTCCCAAGCCCGCAGGCAAGGCTCCCCCTCCTCCGCCACCTGCGCCACGCGCGGGCGAGCTCGACGAGTCGGAGTTGTCCGTCAAACCCAACATCCGCTGTTCTCCGGCGCGCATCGCAGCGCTGTATCCACAAGCGGCGATCGACAACGACGCCGAAGCAGACATTCCGGTCGAGGTCGTGGTCGATGCCACCGGACGCATCACCAATCCCAAAGCAAAGATCGACCCCGGCTTCGGTTTAAAGCAGGCCGCGGAACAGGCGCTCGTTTACGCGTGTAGACCGTCTGCAATCCCGCGCGACAAAGCAGGCGCGGCAGTTGCCGCGCGGGTAGTGCACACGTTGCACTTCCAGCTCGAGTGACGTCGACGCAACAAACGTTTCGAAGCCGTGCGTTTGACGTCACAGAAGAACCTTAGATCCGCCGCAACTTCAGAACAACGGTCGAAGGTCAACCTTCGATGCAGAAGGAGCTAGTCTGTATGAACAAAACTTCTAGATTCGGGACGGCGCTCTGTCTGTCTGCCATCGGGTGGACCGGCGTCGCGCACGCAGCACCCTGTGCATCGCTGCCCAGCCCGCTGGTGGTGTCAGGCTCTTCGGCCGTCCAGGCGCTCGTCGCCCGCGTGGCCCCACCCCTGTCTGCGGCGACCGGTGCAGACCAGATCACGGTCATCTACAAGAGCTCGGGCTCGTGCTCGGGCGTCACGCAGCTGGGCCTCGACGCCACGCCGACCGGCGCCTGCGTCGCGGGCGGGTGTATCACCGGCACCGCAAACTTCTGGGATGGCGCTGGCGCCATGCAGACCTGCGAGCTCGAGACCGCGGGCACACACGTCGACCTGATCCTCTCGGACGTCTACAAGGACTCCTGCGAGGGTGTCACCAACACCAAGCTTCGCGATGAAACGCTGCTGGTCATCCCGTTCGCCTTCATCGTCCCCAAGGCGAGCAACCAGGAGGCGATCGACGCCCGCGAAGCTTACTATGTGTACGGCAAGGGTATGTCCGCGGGCGTCACGCCGTGGATCAACGAGACGGCGTTGTTCCGGCGCAACAACGGCTCGGGCACGCAGATCACCATCTACAAAAACATCAAGATCCCGGTCGGCTCTCCGATCGGCGTCGAGGCCTCGGGCACCGGCGACATGATCACCAAGGTCGCGAGCGCCGCCACTGCCGAGCCCGCACTGGGCTTCGCGGGCACCGACGCTGTCGACACGAAGCGCGCCATGGTCGACATCCTCGCTTACCGTCACTGGGGTCAGAAAAAGTTCTACTGGCCCGACTCGTCGGTCACCGCGTTCGACAAAAAGAACGTTCGTGACGGTCACTACCCGCTCTGGGGCTACGAGCACGCCGTCACGCTCGTCGATGACGCTGGCCAGCCGCTCAAGGCGAACGCGAAGAAGTTCTCCGACATCTTGTCCGGCAAGGTCGCGCTTCCCGGTGGCAATGCCATCCTCGAAGAGGCCAAGTCTGGCGTCGTCCCGTTGTGCGCGATGGACGTCGCGCGCACCGCCGACGCGGGCGACTTCACGCTCGCCACGGGCGAGTCTTGTGGCTGCTTCTTCGAGAAGAACGCTGGCGCCTCGGGTGGTGCCACCTCGTGCACCGCGTGCACGGCCGACACCAACTGCACCGCCGGACAGAAGTGCCGCTCTGGCTTTTGCGAAGCGCGCTGAGGAGAGACGTATCATGAAAAACAGCTCGAAAATCACGCTCGCTTTTGCTGTGCTCGCTGTCCTCGGCGCCTGTGGTGACGACAAAGACAGCGACGTCAAGGACGGCGGTCCTACAACCATCATTCAGACGGTCGACTCGGGCACGCCCGTCACGCCCGGCACCGGTACGGACTCGGGTACGCCCGGCACCGGCACGGACTCGGGTACGCCCGTGACGCCCGGCACCGGTACGGACTCGGGCACGCCCGTGACGCCGAGCGGTGATTGTTTCACCGGCACTCCGGCCAAGCAGGAAGACTTCCTGAACCGCTGCACCACCGTTGCATCGCCCACCAAGACCCTGGCCGTCCCCGCGGCGCTCCTCAACGCAGACGGCACCGTCAAGCCGCTCTGAGTCCCCGCTCCGAGCACGTCGTACGAGCTCGCGCGGCCTGACGCGCGCGGGCTCTACCACCCGACACGGAGACGCGCGTTCTCGCGCGCACGGGTGACGTGCGTCTGCTGACTTCATGAATCCGATCCTCCAGCTCGAGACGCAGCGCAGCTCATGACGACACGCATCCACACCAACATCACACGCCTGATCGTAACGCTGTCGCTCGCGCAGCTCGCGCTCGCCGACCGCGTGGTTGCGCAGTCCAATGCGCCTCAACGAGCTCCACGTACGGCGCCACCCGCGGCACCCGTCGTTGCGCCCGCGGCGCCTGTCGTTGCGCCCGCGGCGCCTGTGGTCGCACCCACGGCGCCGATCGTGGTACCGGCACCGGCGACGGCGCCCACGACGGCACCGCTGCCCACGGCCGCCCCCGTGGCGCCGAGTGCACAAGGCCCGGGCGTTGGTGCGGCGCCAGCCCCGTTGCCTCCCGCTGCGACCGACCCAGCCACGAATCCAGCGCTTCCGCCCTTCGACGCCGAGCCACCCGCGCTTGCTGTCGAGGCCGCTCCGCCGCCGCCTGCGCTCGCGCCGCCCGTCGAGCAAGAGCCCGTCGCGCTGCCCGTGCCCGAGCCCAAGCGACCGAGGCGTGAGCGTTCGGCGAGCTCGGCGGACGGCGACGACCTCGCACCCGACCTCGAGCCGTTGTTCCAGGTGGGGCGCTACCGCGTGCGCGCCTCGGGCTACGTGCAGGCGCAGTATCAGAGAATCGCCGAGTCGCAGGACGAGCTGTCGCAAGATGGCCTCCGCCTGCTCAACCAGACCAGCTTCTTTGTGCCGCGCGCACGCGCCTTGATCGAAGGCAGCAACGACTGGAGCTCGCTCGTCATCGAGTACGACGTTGCGAGCATCAACAATCCGGCGACTGCGGGCGTGCAGCGCGCTGAGGCCTCCCTGCTGTGGCGCAACCCGAGCAACGCGCGGGTGCCTTACCTCTCGACCACCTTTGGCGTGTTCCGCACGCCGTTCGGCAACGAGGCCGCGCGCTCCGCACGTGTTCGTCTGTTCGCCGAGAACGCCACCATCACGCGTGCGTTTTTTCCGGGGCAGAGCGACACTGGTTTTCGCGCCGAGGGCGGAGTCGCGTGGTTCCGCTACGCGCTCGCGTTCGTCAACGGACATCCCATCAACGAGCCTCGCTGGGGCGGCCGCGCGCCGCTCAAGCAGGGCGACGTGCTCGGTCGTCTCGGTGTCGACACACAAATGGGTCGAGTGCGACTGTTCGGTGGAGGTTCGTTGCTCAAGGGGCGCGGCATCTCGCCGGGTGCGCCCGCCAGCAAAGACACCATCACGGTCCGTGACGTCAGCGAGTCCGGCGTCGTCACCGCGCAGAGTGTGACGCTGGTGCCTGGCCGCTCGGCCACGGCTTCGCAGACCTTCGAGCGCTGGGGCATGGGCGTCGACCTCGAGGTCGCCGCACAGGTGCTCGACGTGTGGCGGCTGTGGGTGCGCGGCGAGTTCATGTTTGGTCAGAACCTCGACCGTGGTCTGTTCGTCTCCGACCCGGCCGTGCAGGGCTTCGACGGTCGTGGCTACGGCGCCGTCGGCAGCATCGAAAGCTTGCTCTATCAGGTCGGTCTGCTCGGCGTTCGGTACGACTTCTACGAGCCCAACCCCGACTCCACCTCGCGCGTCGGTGGGGACATCGTGAAGGTGCCGCGCAGCATCTCCACCACCAGCGTGCTCGCCGGCTTTCAGCTGCCTGGCACCAGCACACGAGTGTTCGCCGAGTACGACCGCGTCAAAGATCACCTCGCGTTGTCGCTCGACGGCCGCCCAGCCGACCTCAAGAACGACCGCTTCCTTCTCCGGCTGCAGGTGTCGCTGTGGTGAGCCCGAACAAAAAACCAGGGTCGGCGCTCGTACTCGCTCTCTTCTCCGTGCTCGCGCTGCTCGGTGCTTGTGGCGACGAGATCGAGGTGACCAATGGCCTCGAGGCCAAGCTGCGCGTCGCTGGCGGACAGTTCAAGGAAGACGACTTCCCGGTCGACACGCGCACCGACGCGGGGGTCGCTCCGCCCACGCCCGCCAGCGACGGCGGCGTGCTCCCTCCCCCTCGCGTCAGCACGGTGGAGAGCCTCAACAACGCCATCAAGCGCGGCACGGTCGGCAAAAACCTCCGTGTGGTGGTGTCCGAGAATGCGCGGACGGTAGCGATCGGCCTCGAAGGCGACCCGGGCTACTGGCTGCTTCCCGTGGCAGCGCGCAGCATCGAGTTTGCGCCCGACCTGGAGCTGAGCGCCACGCTCGACTTCGACCGCAAGCTCTTGCTCGGTCCACACAAGCTGTGGTTCGCAGCCAGCGACAAAGACGGGCGCTACGGCGCGCCGCGCTCGCTCGACCTGACCATCCTCGACGACGTCCCCCTCGCTCCGATCGTGGTCTCGTTGACCTGGAGCGCCAACGTCGATCTCGACCTGGTCATCGTGCAACCAGACGGCAAGGTCGTGACCAACAAGGCCGTGCGCAGCGCTGCCGATGGACCGTCTGCCGCTCGCATCGACCTCGACTCCAACTCGGGCTGCGTGTTGGACGGGCACCGCGCCGAGAACGCGTTGTTCACGGCGACGCCCATCGGCGAGTACCGCGTGTTCGTGCGTCAGGCTTCTCCGTGCGGCTTGCCCAGCACGGGCTGGACCGTGCGCCTGCTTCGCGAGGGCGTGGAGGTCGATCGTATCAGCGGCGCCTCGTACGCCTTCGAGACCGATCTTCCCAATGGCGGTCCGAGTGGACCGGGTCGACTCGCTCTGCGCTTCAACATCGGCGGCTGAGGACCAAGCGGTGATCATCGTTCGTAACAAGGCGCTCTGGCTCGCCTGCCTGGCAGCGCTCTCGGGATCGCTGGCGCACGCGCAAGAGCCGGGCAACCCCGCTCCCTCGTCGCCACCGCCCGCGGCCGCACCCAGCGCGCCGCCCGCGGGGGACGTGCCGCCTCCGCCGCCCGTGGCCCTGCCGCCCGCAGAAGACCTCCCGCCACCCCCTCCCAATCTGCCTCCCGCGGACGACATTCCGCCACCCCTCGACATGCCTGGTCTCCCAGCTGGCGACGACCTCCCGCCGCTGCCCGACATGCCCGGGCTGCCGCCCGCCAACGATCTGCCCACGGGCGACGCACCTGCCGGAGCCAAACGTAAGCCCGCGGCGAGCGACGACGACGCAGGCGAGACCGTCGTGCGTGTGCGCCGCCGAGCGCGCGCCGTCACCAGCACGCGCACCAGCGTGGCCGAAGCCAAACGTCTGCCTGGTACGCAGGGCGACGCCATCCGTGTCATCGAGAGCTTGCCCGGTGTGGGTCGACCCGCTTTTGCCTCTGGAGAGCTGCTGTTGTGGGGCGCCTCGCCAGACTCGTCGCGCATCTACGTCGACGGCGTGCCCATCCCACGCTTGTTCCACGGCGGGGGTCTGCGCTCGGTGCTCAACGGCTTCTTCGTCAAGGAGATCGAGCTGGTGCCGGGTGCGTACGGTGCGGACTACGGCGGCGCATCCGCCGGCATGGTGCGCATTGCGACCGCGCCGCTCGCGGAGGGACTGCACGGAGTCGTGTCGGTCGACGTACTCGACAGCAGCGTGGCTGCGTCGTACCAGCTGACCCCGAAGCTGTTCGTGGGCGCTGGCTTTCGTTACGGCTACCTGTCCCGCCTCGCGCCGCTCGCCTTCTCCAAAGAAGCCCTCCAGTACACCATCATCCCCAACTACAGCGACTTCCAGGGGCGCGCCGAGTGGCGTCTCAGCGAGAGCTCGCGCATCTCCGCGCTGTACTTCGGTAGCAACGATCGCGGCTCCGCCAAGTTCACGTCGGACGATCCCGCGCGTGCGCGTTCGTCCGACCGCAACGCCGACTTTCACCGCCTCGAGCTCTCTTACTCGGGCCAGACCGACGGCGGCGGCACCGTGCGCCTGATGGGTTACTACGGCATCGACACGGCGCTGCGCGCCGACCGCGTGGGACCTTACCCTTTCCGACTCCAGAGCGACGCGACCGTGTTCGGACTGCGCGCCTCGTGGCTCGGCGACATCTTGCCCAAGGTGCGCCTGCACGTAGGCGTGGCCGTCGAGTCGAATTTCTCCGAGCTCGACCGGCAAGGCTCACTCACGCGTCCGCCTCGCGAGGGCGACAAGTACGCCTTTGGTCAGGCGCCTGCAGGCGACCTCGCCGCCGACACCTGGAAGGTCACGCAGATCGCGCTGATGCCGTACGTCGAGGCGCCCATCTCGTTGTTCGACAAGCGCCTCGAGATCACGCCTGGTCTGCACTTCTCGAGCATCTTCAACAACGTCAGTCGCGAGCTGCCGCCTGCTGGCGACACACCCACGCACGGCACGGCGAGAAACCTGACGTTCGTGGAACCGCGCTTGATGGTCACCATGCGCGCGACGCAAAAGCTGTCGTTGAAGGTCGGCGGTGGTCTGTACCACTCCGCGCCCAACCCCGCAGACCTGTCGTCCGCGTTCGGCACGCCCTCACTCAAGTCGCCGCGCGCGCTGCAAGGCATTGCCGGCGGTTCGTACGAGCTGCCCGCGAACCTTACTTTCGAGGCGGTCGGGTTCGCACGCCGCATCGAGCAGTACGTCTCGCGCAACCTGGCGAGCGCCATCCCGGCAGGCGAGGTGCTCACGCAGGAGGGCGAGGCGCACGCTTATGGCGCGCAGTTCTCGCTGCGCCGCCGCTTTGCCAACGGCTTCACGGGCTGGCTGTCGTACACGCTCACCAGGAGCGAGGTGCGCTATCAAAAGACGTCCGAGTGGGTTCGCTCGGACTTCGAACAGCCGCACCTGTTCACCGGTGTGGCAAGCTACGACCTCGGCAAGGGCTTCTCGGCGGGCCTTCGTCTGCGCGTCATCTCGGGCTTGCCGCGCACGCCCGTGGACAGACGTGTGTTCGATACCGTCAACGGCGACTACCAGCCGCTGTTCGGCGCCTACAACAGCGTGCGTCTGCCGACCATCTACGCACTCGATGCGCGCATCGACAAGACGTTCAACATCGGCACCGGCAAGCTCATCATCTTCCTCGACGCACTCAACGTCCTCAACCGCGCGCCTGCCGAGGAGATCTTGTACGACGCGACCTACGCGCAGAAAGACTACCTGCGCGGTCTTCCGGTCGTGGCTGACTTTGGTATCCGAGGTGAGCTGTGAGACGGACTTGGTCGCTGTTTGCCTCTGCCGTCGTCGCGGCGGGAGGCTGTGTGCCCGACCTGGACGTGAAGGCCTCTCGCGTCGAGCAGACGCGCGTGGTCGCCGTGCGCGCCACCCCGGCCGAAGCGCGGCCCGGAGAGCTCGTCAACTGGGAAGCTATCGTGGTGTCGCCCCTGCGCGATGTGTCGGCGGCCCGCATCGACTGGGCGCTGTGCTCGAGCCCGCGTAACCCTGCCGACTCCATCACCGTGGGCTCGGCCTGCTTTGGCGCCGCCGACCCCAACGCGGGGCCGATGGCCGTGGTGACGCCTCTGGTGGGGATGCAAGGCCAGCGTGCGCAGGCCACGATCCCCTCCGACGCCTGCCGCAAGATCGGGCCCGAGGTGCCGCAGAAGAGCGACACGGGGTCCGCGCAGCGCTCGCCCGACGCCGACATCACGGGCGGCTACCAGCTGCCGGTGCGGCTCGTACTCACAGATACGACGGGGCAAGACGTCAGCTTCGACCGGCAGCGCGTGCGCTGCAACCTGGCCAGCGCGCCCGCCGCCGCGGCACGCGAGTACGAGGAGCGGTACAAGCCGAACCAAAACCCCGTCATCGTCGCGCTCGAGTTCACGGGCCTGCCCACGGCGGTCGACGGCAGCGCTCGGTTTGGTGTCCAGCGCGGCTCACGGATCACCATCCGGGTGCAATGGGCGGTGGAGGCCAAGGAGACCTACGTGCTGTTCGACCCGATCGCCCGTGAAGTCCGCGAGCGCAGCGAGAACCTCGAGGTCGGCTGGTTTACCAACGGTGGCGAGTTCGATCGCGACCGAACGACGGCCGACGGCGACTTCCCCGTCTCCTCCAACCAGATGGTCCTGGACCCCGATTTTACGGAGCCGGCCACGGTCTGGGTGGTGCTGCGCGACGACCGCGGCGGCGTCGGCACGACACGGCTCACCATCGACCCGCTCTGACCGAACGTCCCAGCGCGCCCTCCGCAGAGCCTTGTGCCCAGCACCGAGCGATCGCGCCGCGTCGCGGCCCGCCGACAAAAGCACCTGCTCGAGTCGCGTGCCTTTTGACACGCCTGCCGGTGTTTGAGAGCCTCTAGCGTTGCCCGGGGGGCAGGGCGGCCGAACGTGCCACGTGCGATGGCACAACGCGCGTGCGCGTTCTTGCGGTCGGTCTGGCGTTCGAGGAAGGAACTTTCATGCAGCGCAAACGAGCGCAGCGGATGGCGACCTGGGTCGCGACCTGCGGCGTACTGTTGATGAGTTCAGTAACGAGAGCAGACGAGCGCACGGACGCGCGGCGTGAGTTTCGCGCGGGCATGCAGGCCATCGCGGATGGCAAGTACGACGAGGGCGTGCAGCGCCTCGAGCGCGCGTACGACATCCTGCCGCACCCCAACGTCCTCTATAATATTGGCCTCGCGCACATGTACGCGGGCCGCGCGGACGAGGCTCTCGACTATTTCGAGCGCTACAAAGAGACCGCGCCGGCCAACGATGCCATCGAGGTCGACTCGCTGATTCGTCAGCTCCGCGAGGGACAGACGCCCGCCGGGAGCACCGAGGCGACGCCGGCCATCGCCGCAGGCGGGACCAGCACCACGACGCCGGGAGGTGCAGGGGAGGGCACCCTCACCACGCTCGAGGCGGCCGCGCGCGAGGTGCGCCGGTTGGCCGAGGAGCAAGACAGTGCGAGCTTGCGCGCGCAGGCCGACGAGCTCGACAAGGCAGTCGCCAAGCTCAACGAGCAGCCGCGCAACGACACCGGGGCGGTCGGCGCACCCCAGGTGCAGGAGTCGCCCAAAAACGAGCCGGTGCAGGCCAACAGCATCGCGCCGCAGACGCCCCCGGTGGCGCTGCCCGCCAAGGGGACGACGCAAGGTCGAGAGGGCGTGTACGAAGAGCGGGTCGTGTCCGCGTCGCGCTTCAGCCAGTCTCCTCTCGACGCGCCTAACGCGACGGCGATCATCACCTCGCAAGACATTCGTATGTCCGGCGTCACGCAGATCTCGCAGCTGCTGCGTCGTGTCGCAGGTGTCGAGGTCACGACCGCCGCCCCTTACCACGCGGAGATCTCCATCCGCGGCCTCAACCGTCGCTCGTCCAACAAGATCCTTTTGCTCATGGACGGCCGTCCGATGCGCAAGGACTTCAACGGCACGAGCTGGGTCGACATGCTGCCGCTGATCGTCGACGACATCGAGCGCATCGAGATCATTCGCGGCCCCGCCTCCGCTCTGTACGGTGCCGACGCGTTCAGCGGCGTCATCAACGTCATCACGCGTGCGCCCGGCGAGGGTGGCTCGTTCGCGGTTGCGCGCATTGGCAACAGGGGACAGGCGCAGGGAGGCGCTTCGTTCTCCGGCCGCGTCAACGACAAGGTCAGCTACCGCGCGACGACGGCCTACACGCAGGCCAACAACGCTGTGCAGGTGGTGGGCGACAATCGTGTCGACGTCGAGACGCCCAATGGCGAGCGCTTCCGAGGCTACGAGGCAACGGCCGTCAACGGCGACGTCATGTACAACTACATGAAGAACGGCACCGCGTCAGTCGGCGGCAACTACGCAGCGGGCAACTTCACTCTTCAGGGGGTGTCGCGCCTGGGTCAGACCGTGTCCGATCCGTCGTACGAAGTCCAGGCTTACGCTGCGGTCACCACGCCGGTGGGCATTCGTGTCGGCGCCAACTACGACGACATCGTCGGCCATCCGCGCGCCGCGTTCGTTGCGCCGGGCTCCATCTCGGCCGGCGCCAGCTTGATCCGTCAGCGCTTGCTCGACGCAGATCTCTCGTACAGCAATCGTTTCACGCTCGGGGTGCCCCAGACGTTCACGATCGGCGTCAGCTATCGCTACAAGTACATCGACTGGACCTGGCTCGATCAAACTCACACGCAAAACCACCTGGGTGCGTACATCCAGGACGTCATCCAACTGGCCAAGCCGCTCAAGCTCCAGATTGGTGCCCGCATCGATCGGCACCCCCTGCTCAGCTCGCTGCAATTCTCTCCGCGCGCGTCGCTGGTCTACCGCTTCTCCGGCGAGCAGTCGCTGCGTTTGTCGGGCGGTCGCGCGTTCCGCGGTCCGTCGTTCCTCGAGTCGTACTTGCAGTACGCGAACGACACCCCGCTACGCGGCATCACTGCGTGGGGCAAAGGCAACGACAAGCTCGACCCGGAGAGCATCACGTCGTTCGAGCTGGGTTACCAAAACCAGGAGTCGGACTACTTCGCACTCGAGGTCAACGGCTACTACAACTGGATCAAGGACGCGATCCTGTTCACCGACGTCGACCGCTACACGCTGGGCGACTACGCCGGCGGCAACCCGTTGGCCACCTTCAATCCAGAGGCGCAGGCGTTCCCCATCAGCTCGCTGGCCTGGAACAACGAGCGCGCCACCTACCGTCAGATCGGTGGTGAGCTCGGTGTGCGCGCCTACCCAGTCGAGGGCTTGGATTTGTACACCAACTACGCCATCCACGACACCTCTCCCACCGACAAGAGTAAGGTCGACCCAGCGCGCGCCAACGAGCAGCAGACCAGTCTGCACAAGGTCAACGGCGGCGTGCAGTACCGTTCGCGCTTCGGCCTCGAGGCTTCGGTCGACGTCTCCTGGTTCAGTCATCAGCGCTGGATCGAGCAGGTCACGGACGTCGACCGTGGTGTGCGCTGGCAGCGCTACGATCAACCTTCGTTCGTCAACGTCAACGGGCGCATCGGCTACCGACTGTTCGCCGACCGGCTCGAGCTCGGCGTGGTGGGCACCAACCTGGCAATGCAGGACAAACGCATGCATCCGCTCGCACAACCTATCGACACGCGCGTCATGGGCACGGCAAAGGTGCGTTTCTGATGGCAATCAACTCGATCACCAAAGCCGTGCGAAGCCTGAGTGTCGGCGTCGCCGTGCTGTCCGCTCTCTCGGGCTGCGACATCAGCGAGGACAAGTTCATCTTCCAGGGTGGCATCTCGCCCGACCCGACGGCCATCCTCGAGGGCTCCATCCTGTACATCGGGCCGCGCCCGACCTGCCTCTACAACAATGGCGCGTTCGAGCGCGTGCTCGGCAACGTGGTGCTCACCATGTTCGCCTACGACAATCCGCCGCCGCCCGAGGGCACGGCGTCGTCTGCACTCAACCTCTATGTAGTGTCGGGCGACGACATTTTTCAGCAGGGTGACTGCCTGCCCGCAGGTGAGGCGCCCAAGTACAACGAGCGCATCACGCGCTCGGTCGCGTTCCGATGGCCGGGCCTGCCGCTCTATCAAGGGCGCGCAGCGGACTATCAGGTGCGTGGCTTCTTCGACTACGACGAAGACATGGTGCCGCTGTTCTCCGTCACGCGTCTGCCCACGCAGGGCGACATCGCGGGCGCAGCCGTCAACGACATCCAAGATGCGAGCAAAGGTTTCTTTCGCATCCAGCTGCCCCGTCTCGAAGACGCCAAAGACGGCATCGTGAAGAAGGGCCTTACCATCGCGCTCGGTAGCCCCGTCTGGACCGAGCGCCCGGCATTCAGGCTCGACGACAACCATCGCCTGCCCTCCAACGCGGCGTTCAGGCCCAAGATCGCCGACTTCGCCACGCTCACGCCAGACGGGCCGGGTTCGCTGCGCGACTTCCGCTTGCTCACCTGCCCGAGCGGCGCCACCCACGGTGCCAGCTGTGGTCTCACGCTGCAGCGTCTCGGAGCCGACGACGTACAGAAGATGTCCGCCGTCGGAGTCGACGTGCAGCTGGCAAACAATCCCACCGGCGGCTACGCGTTCTACACGGCGCCGGTCGACATCAAGACCGTGCTCAAAAAGCCTGAGGGGTCCACGTCACCGAGCGAAGGCCTCGACATGGCGGGGGCCGATGGCAAAGTCGATCCGCACCCGTTCTTGGGCAGCGGCCTGGGCGTGCCCTGGTTTTATCCCATCGTGATCATGCAGAGGCAGGCCGAGGTTGGCTATGCCGACATCGAGCGCGCTGCTCGCATCCCGGCCGTGCTGTTGGTCGGCAGCGTCTTGCTCGGCGACGACAAATTGCCGACCAAAGACAACTACGCCGAGTCCGGCGCTCCCGTCGCCGTGCCTCCCGTCGCTGCGGTCGAGCTCATTCCAGGTCGCGCCGAGTGCCGCGTCCCTTACTTCCCCCCGGGCACGCTCGGCCTCGTCACCAACGGTCGTCTCGGCAACTGCGCCGAGCTGCCGACCGGTCACTACGCCGCCAACGTGCTCGGCGGCATCGCGGGCGGCGTACCGGCCGCCAGCGTGGACCCTACGCGTAGCGAGACCGGTATCTCCATCACGGGCGGCAGGTACTCGAGTCAGTCGTGGAGCATCCCCAACGAGCTCGGCGACCCCGCCCAAGTGCCCGCGACCAGCCTGATGCCCGACCAAGGCATCGGCGGCACGTTCGTCATTCACGACCCAACGCCCGGCACGGCAGACGAATGCGCAGCCAGCACGCCAAACGGTCTGTGCGCGGGTGGAACCGAGCTGTCCGAGAATGCCGAGGGCGTCGATAGCACCGCTTGCGTCATCAAGGACTGCTGCACCTACGTCGAACATCTGTGCGGCCGCCCGGTGTGCACGCCGGTCGCCTCGGGCAACGATGGCAACATCGCGCCGAGTCCACGCGCCATCACGGGCACCGCGGCCAATGGCGGTGGTATCCCAGATTGCGTTCCGTTCGAGCTGCCCTGGCAGTGCTGCCGCGCCGCTCCCTGACGCAGCATCCATGGATAAAAGTCCGAGCGGCCCGACGAACAGGCGAGCGCAGCGTCAACGTGGGGCTTAACGTATTGTGAACGACGCCTTGGGAGATCTGAGGTGGGTTGGTGGAGCTTGGGAGGGCGTGCTTTTGGCGCCCACCCTTACCAATCGCGCGCGTCTGCATTTTTTCTAAGAAATAGACCGAGCACGCGCCCACCACACAGCATGCAGGCCCCCGACGTGATGCGGACCGGTACGCCGATGTCCGCGGCTACTTCAACTCCCCCGAGTTGGCTAGCTACGTCGAGCGGGGCCGGTGGGCGATGACGTAGCCCGTTCACCGCACTTCACTTCGCTTCTTACCTTACTGGCTCGTGCCGAACGTTGCCCTGTGGGCCGTCGTGCACGCGCCGCGATTGTGGCGACACCTATCGTGTCGTTTCGCAAATAGGAGACAGTCATGAACGACCAGCTTATTTCGATCGAAGACGCGGACCTCGACAACGTTGCAGGCGGACTTGGCATCACGGCGGGCGCTGACTTCGGCCGTCTCGGCGGTCTCGGTCTGCACGTCGGCACCGACGGCGTCTCGGGCAAGATCACGCTCTTCGGCAAGACCTTCGAGCTCGGCATCAAGCTCTTCCTCGGCCTCACCTGAGACCGGTGCGATCAGACTCGCGCACTGCCCGCGTGGGTGCACGAGTCTGGTCGCCTCCTTTTTCTGCAGACCGCTCTGCAGGCCGCGTGGTGAGCCACGTTGTGTCTGGTGTCTCCGCTTAGCTTCGACTCGCTCTTTCTTATTTTCCTTCCTTTCTCAGCGAGCAGCCCTCATGACGGATCGCACGATCATCGCCTTGGCGACCGTCCCGATGCTTACGGGGGCCCTCTTGCTCGTGGCTCTTCAACGTGTTCCACCCGTTCGTGTGTCTGCTAGCGCCGCCAAGTCTTTCAGCGCGCACGGCACGACCAAGGCGGGTGCCGAGGCTACGTGGCTCGGTGTCGTGGTAGCCGGTCGTGCGGCCGAGCTCGCGGCCGACAACGATGGCCGTGTCAGTGAGGTCTGGCTCCGCGCCGGTCAGCGCGTAAAGAAGGGCCAGCCCATCCTTCAGATCGACAGCAGCGGCGCCGCCAACGACGAAGCCCTGGCCGGTGCAGAGCTCGGTCAGCGCCGCTCCGAGGTCACGCGCGCAGAGGCCGGCTACGAAGAAGCCAAGGCCAAGCTCAAGCGGCTCGAGGCCGGCGGCAGCTGGATCGCCGCACAAGAGCTCGAGACCGCAAAAAACGCGGTGCGACTTGCCAAGGCCGACCTCGGTGCTGCCAAGGCTGGCGTCGGCATGGGTCGCGCCCGCGTCGCGCAACAGAAGCTACGCTCACGTCGTCACACGCTCGAGGCGCCGTTCGACGGTGTGCTCGTCAGCTGCGAAGTCGACCCTGGCGACAGCGTCGGCGCCGGACAGGTGGTGGCTCGTGTCATTACGGACGACCGCCGCGTACGCTTCGCGGTGCCGCGCGAGCAGCTCCCCGCATCGGGCACGCTCGAGGTGGTGCTCTCGCTCCCGAGCGGCTCACGTCAGGCCAAGGTCGACAGTCTGCAGCCCGAGGTCGACTCGGCCGCGCAGCTCATCTTTGCGACCGCAACGCCGCCAGACGGCGGCAACGATCTCATGCCGGGCACGCGCGTCGAGGTGCGTCCCGTCGCAGAGGCGCAAGGCGCCACGGTCGAGGACAAGTAAGACCATGACCACCGTACGCCAGCTGTTTCGGCGTGAAGCCATCGAGCACCAGGCGGCCCGCTCGGCGCGCGCAGACGTCCTGCGTATCTCGCCCGGCTCCACGGCGTGGGCGCTCCGGCTGTTGACGGTCGCGCTGCTCGTTGCGGTCTACTTCGTCTGCGTGGGCCGGGTCAACGAGTACGCCAGCGGGCCCGCGTTGATCCGCATCGATGGTCGCACGTCGCTCAGCACCAGCCACGCGGCGTTGGTCAGCAGTGTCGAGGTAGCGCCCGGCGATCACGTCGAAGAAGGCGCCATTTTGGTGCGCCTGTACGCGAGTGAAGAGGCCGCCGAGCTCGAGGCTGCCACGCGCGAGTTCGACGATCAGCTGGTCAAGTTGATGCAGCGACCCGACGACGCCACTGCGCGCGAGGCGCTCGTTACGCTGCGCACGCGTCGCGAGCTGGCGCGCTCACGGCTCGAGCAGCGCACACTGCGCGCGCCTCATCGTGGCGTGGTCGCCGACGTTCGTGTGCGACCCGGCCAGCTCCTCGAGCCCGGTGTGTCGGTGCTCGAGCTACGCGGCGAGCAGGCCGAGGGCAGCATCGTCGCCATGCTGCCGGGTCGCTACCGTCCGTTGCTCAAGGCGGGCGCCAAGCTGCGCTTCGAGCTCGACGGCTTTCAGCGCCGCACCCAAGAGCTCACGGTCGACGACGTGGGCGACCAAATCGTCGGGCCCGCCGAGGCAGCACGTTACCTCGGACGCGACATGGCCGATGCGCTCCAGCTCACGGGCCCCGTGGTGCTGGTGCAGGCGAGGCTGCCCGCGGGCACCTTTGAGGCAGACGGTGAACAGTTTCAGTTCGCGCACGGTATGCACGGCAAGGCCGAGACCATCGTGCGCAACGAGCCAGTGGCCTACGCGTTCTTGCCGGGCCTCAAACAGTGGGTGAGCCGTGTCTGGTAGTGCCGAAGACAACAAGCCCCGACCCTCTATCTTGAGCCGCCTGCGGCTTGGCAAGAGTCGCAAGATCCCGTTCGTCGCGCAGCTGACGCCGACGGACTGCGGCGCGGCCTGCCTGTCCGCGGTGCTCGAGTTTCACGGCAAAGAGACGCCCATCCACGCCGTGCGCAACTTGCTCGGCGGCGGTCGCAACGGCGTCACCGCCAAACAGATCTTACTTGCGGCACGCTCGTACGGCTTTCGTGCGCGCGGCGTGGGCGTCGATCTCAACACGCTCCAGTACCTGACTGCCGGTAGCATCCTGCACTGGGAGCTCACCCACTTCGTGGTGTTCGAGAAGTGCGACAAAAAGCACCTCTACATCGTCGACCCTGCAGTGGGCCGCCGTCGCCTCACGCTCGAAGAGGCAGGCAAGGCGCTCAGCGGCGTCGCCATCTTGCTCGAGCCGAGCGAGACGTTCACCGCCGTCAAGGCCGAGCGCAAGGGTCGCTACAAGCGCTACCGCGACTGGATCCTCGGCGTGCGCGGCATCTGGTCGCGTCTGCTGCTCACCTCCGTCTTTTTGCAGCTGCTCGCGCTGGCGGTGCCGGGTCTGATGGGCGCGCTGGTCGACAAGGTCGTGCCGCGCAGCGATCGCGACCTGTTGGCGTTGGTCGCGGCCGGCTGCGTGACCATGGCGTCGTTCCACTTCCTCTCGTCGTTTTTGCGCAGCCGTCTGCTCCTGCACCTGCGCACCCACATCGAGACGCGGATGTCGCTCGACTTCGTCGAGCACCTGCTCGCGCTGCCTTACTCTTTTTTCCAGCAGCGAACGACGGGCGACCTGATGATGCGCCTGAGTAGTCAGGCCGCCATCCGTGAGCTGCTCACCACGGGCGCGCTGTCGGCGCTGCTCGATGGCAGCTTGGTGCTCGTGTACTTCGTGCTGCTGCTCGGCGCGGCGCCCATCTTGGCAGCCGTGGCCGCTGGCCTGGCCGTCTTGCAGGTCACCATCGTGCTGTTCGCAGGCAAGCGCAGCACCGACCTGATGACCGAAGGGCTGGCCTCGCAGGCGCGCCTCGAGGCGTACCAGGTCGAGATGTTGGGCGGCATCGAGACGCTCAAGTCGATGGGCGCGGGCCCGCGCGCGACCTCGCGCTGGACCGACCTCTACGTCGACGTGCTCAACACCTCGCTCGCGCGCGGTGAGCTCGACGGCACGTTCCAGTCGTTGATCGGCAGCTTGCGCTTCTGTGGTCCCATCGCGCTGCTGCTCACCGGCGCCCACCTCGTGCTGCAGGGGCAGCTCTCGCTCGGCATCATGCTCGGCTTGTCGGCGCTCGGCGCGGGCTTCCTCGACCCGGTCGCCAACTTGGTCAGCACCGCGATGAAGCTGACGCAGCTCAAGAGCTACATGGCGCGCCTCGAAGACGTGCTCGACGCCCCCGTCGAGCCCACGCGTCCGGCCAGCGTGCAGCGCTCGCTCAGCGGTCGCATCGACGTGCGCAACCTGTCGTTCCGCTACCCGAGCGAGCAACAAAACACGCTCGACGACATCTCGTTCGAGATCGCGCCCGGCGAGTGTGTCGCCATCGTGGGCGCGTCGGGCTCGGGCAAGTCTACACTCGCACGTCTGCTTGCGGGTCTGTACCAGCCGGCGTCAGGCGCAGTGGCCTACGACGGCGTCGACGTCGCGGCCATCGACCTCGCGCACCTGCGCGAGCGGCTCGGCATCGTCACCCAAGACACGCGGCTGTTCTCGGGCACGCTGCGAGACAACGTCACTCTGTTCGAGCCCAGCGTCCCCAACGAGTCGGTGCAGCTGGCGTGCGAGCAGGCCTGTCTGCACAGCGACATCGCGCGCATGCCCATGGCCTACGACACCATGCTCGCCGATGGTGGTACCTCCCTCTCCGGCGGGCAGCGTCAGCGCCTCTCGCTTGCGCGCGCACTCTTGCGCAAGCCCGACATCCTCATCCTCGACGAGGCCACCAGCGCGCTCGACACCGTCACCGAGCAGAGTGTGCAAGAGCAGCTGCGCGCGCTCGCGTGTACGCGTGTACTCGTCGCGCATCGTCTGAGCACCATCGTCGAGTCCGACAAGATCCTCGTGCTCGACCAGGGGCAGCTAGTCGCAGTGGGCAGGCACGCAGACTTGTTGCTGCGCTGCCCGCAGTATCAAGCGCTGATTCGTGCGCAGCATGAGCCTCAGCTCGCGCCGTCGCGCCCCGCACCGGTCGCCGTGGCGGTCCCGCCCGCGTCGGTGCGCCCTGCGCCGCTGCGCCCCTCGCCCGTGCCGCCCGCGTCGATGCGCCCTGCCTCCACGCCGCCCACGGCGGTGCGTCCCAGTGTTCCGGCGCTCCCCGACTCCCTGCGCGCACGCTTCGCTCCCAGCAGTGACTCCGACCTGGCCGAGCCCCCGCTCGAGCTGTCGCGACGCAAGCACGGCGCGTGAGCTACTAACGCAGCCAGTTTTCCACGCACGATATCGATGGTATGCAGCGCGTCTTCGGGCCGCACACGCTGCGTACAGGCGCCTCGCGGATCGAGCATCAACGCAGAGACGATGTTCGTGTCGAGCAGGTAGCGCGTCATCGGAAGAACTATTCCGGAGCAGGCGGCAGGTCTTCGCCGGTGTCGAGTGTCTCGTCAATCGGCTCCAATGAGTCCAGCACCTGAGCCAGCGTCTCATGCACCAGCGGCTCGATGATGAGGCGTGTGCCTTCGCGCCGAATCGTGACCTCTTCGAGGTTGAACTCGAACTCGCGAGGGATGCGCAGCACCTGGTTGGCCCCCTCCCGAAACAGCCGTGCGTGCTTGACGTTTCGACCTTCCATGAGACGCACCCCCGACCCAATACCGGAGCATGCCTGCCCGCCGGTGCAAAGGCAGCGTGTCTTGACGGGGCGCCCGGTCGCAAGCATCCATCGCCTCGCGAACGAGGCGGATGTCGCCGGCGTCCGGGTTGGTCGCGCAGCCAACTGGGATTGCCGCGCAATGGTTGGGGGGGGGGGCGTGCACCCATCTTTGATTGTTGCGCAATCGCCAGAAGGTTTGCGGCACCCGTTTTTGATTGTCGCGCAATCGCCAGCGGGTTTGCGGCACCCGTTTTTGATTGCCGCGCAATCGTCAGAGGGTTGGCGGCACCCGTTTTTGATTGCCGCGCAATTGCCAGCGGGTTTGCGGCACCCGTTCTTGATTGCCGCGCAATCGCCAGAGGGTGCCATGCGTGCACTTTAGATTGCACCGCAATCGGGTTTTTACCCGTAGCCCCTCACCGGCGATTGCGGCGCAATCAAGATTGATTCGCCCGCCGTGTTTTTCGATTGCCGCGCAATCAAAAGCGGGTGCGGCGCACCGAGGGCGATTCCGGCGCAATCGGAGGTGGGTTTACTGGTCTCCGACCTGGTTTGCGACGCAGTGGCTGCCAGCTTGCAGCATTGCAAGCTAGGCGACCTGCGGTTTGTGAAACCGTAGCTGGACCTGTCGAACCATCCTACCCTCGTGGCAGTGAGGACGAGCCATGGCCGCGACCAGTGAAAAGGAAGGCGTATTCCTCGTCACCGAGGACCTCGCCTCCTCCTGTCAGAGGGCCGAGGACGCCAACGCTGGCCCGTCGTCGGTGCTCTCCGCCGCCCTTCGGCGCGAGGGTCAGTTCGAGGCGCGCGAGCGTCTTTTGAAGGAGCTAGGGACGGCCGACATCACTCCCGAGGAGCTCGAGGCCGCGCGCGCCGAGTGGCGCTAGGTCGCGGACTCCGCTCGTACTTCCAAGCCGTGCCTAGAGTCCTGCGCGTATGACTCAGTCGTCCTTGCCGCCCGACCCCGCGAACGCGTCTTCTTTGTGCTTGAACAGCACGTTGAACGTGGTGAGCGAGCCGTAGCACTGCGTCAGGTACTGCTGCAGCTGCAGCCGGTCGTTGTCGTCGAGCTTCTCGTGGTTGTTGATCTTCTGCTCGAGCACACGCAGCTTCTCGCGGATCAACACCACCTTGCGGAACAGGCTGTCGATGGGGATCCGCTTTTCGGCGGTGCCCGCCTTGCCGGGGATCAGCACCAGCTCGCCGTTCTGCCAGCGGTCGCCTAGCTCGGTGTCGCGTACCCCTAGCTCGTCGAGCAAGATCTCGCGCAGCACACTCCGAAACTCGTCTTGGTCCATGTCGATGCCAATCTCGCTGGGTAGAGGCGCGCGAAGGGGGCTCGCTGTGGCGACGCCCGCGTGGACGAGCGTCGTCGCACGCGGCGCCTTCGTTGCGCGTGTGGTCTTGGCTTGTGGGCGGGTGCCCAGCTGCTGGTAGTCGCCGCACGTGGACACGTCTTTGAGCGGCGCGGGCCAGCAGCCGAGGCGGCACTCTCCGCTGCGCGCGCCGGACAGGTCGGTCGCGCGCGGGACAAAGAAGGTGCACGAGCCACAGCGCTTGGTCAGGTCACGCGTTTCGATCACGGCCCGCGCATCTTATCAGCTCAGGGCTGGCCAGGAAGGTGTCTTGCGACCGCGCGTTCAGGCCTGCGAGCTGAAGTCGGGCGCCAGGTGGGACTCGCCCTCTTCGCGCGCTTCGCGCCGGATGGAGAGCGGCGGGTTCATCGGGCCCGGCCCGAGCTGCACCGTGCCGAGCGAGGGGAAGAACGGGGTCAGGGCGTACTGCTTGAACCAGTACCAAGCCAGGCTGCGCTGCACCAGCGAGGGGTGGATCTGAGGCTCGATCTCCGCGTGGAGCGCGGGCAGCTTGCTCCAGTGGACCCCGGGGTTTTCGTGGTGCGCAGCGTGGTAGCCGTTGTTGAAGAGCAGGTAGTTGACGGCGGTGCTGGTGAACGACCGCGAGTGGCTGTGCTCGGAGAAGGGGTCGGTGTGCGCGTGCTGGTCGTAGTTGAACAGCATGATGGTCCAGAGCGAAAAGAACGCAGGCAGCAGGATGCTGAACCCGAACACGTACAAGCCGGTGCGCACGCCATGCAGCGCGATGGCGAGGCCGAGCATGGCCACGTAGACGCCGATCCAGGCCGCGTACTGCGTCATGATCTGACGGTAGAGCGTGCGGTTTTTGAGCTTGGCCGACTTGATGAAGTCGCTGATGGGCTTGCTCTGGTAGTACGACGACACGAAGAAGTAGGTGATCGCGACCAGCGCGTTGTGGCTGTTGGTGAAGCGCCAGGTGATGGTGGCGTCGCCTTCGCGGTTGACGAACTTGTGGTGGTTGAGGTTGTGCGTCGGGATCCAGGCGAAGGTCGGGTAGCCGTAAAACAGGCTGATCCAGATGGCGAACGCCTGGTTTTGCGGCTTTTTCGCGAAGGTGGGACAGTGATTGTGGTTGTGCGCGATGACGCCGCAGGCGAGGGCCAAGTAGCAGCTCACGGCCGACAGGTAGGGCACCCACTCGGGGCGCGCGTACTGCATAGCGACCACTACCGGCGCGAACAGGACCCACAGTAGCGTTCGGCGATCGGCGGTGTTTCTCAGCATGCGCGTCCCTTCTCGACTGTACGACTGTGTAACACAGGGGGAGTCCCGCTCCAACCGGCCGGCGCGGGCCACCGCGTCGTGCAAAAACTGCCGTGTTTGCCGCAGCTTGCGCCTCGTACCTAACACGGTTGGTCGCGCCGAAACTTCCCCTCGTTACCGGCCAAGTGTCGGTCCCCTCACGGGCAGCGCTAGAAAGCTGCATGGTCGAGCGGCGCGCCGGTCCGATTTCAGCCTCCCGGCGGCCGAGCCGCGTGGCCCGCTCTGGCGCCGAGGTCCCGTTCGGCCGGGTCGCCGCGAGTCTGCTGATGCTGCGCCTGTACTACGCGGCCACGCGCGCCTGGGCGTGAACCAAGCTGCAGAGCCCTGCGTGGCTCGGGCCAGCTGGCTCCGTCGACGGCTCGAAGTAGCAAGAAGCAAGGTCGCGAGCCGTAAGACCAACCGGTCCGACACAATCGCTCAATCTCGTGAACACTCGAGCACCAAGCGCAGCCAGCGCTGCGCCGCGCGATTGCGTGGCGTACATCTTCGCTGGCGCGCCCGTCTGCACTCGCGTGCCGCACGGGACGCGGAAGGATTAAATGGACACGCTCATCGAACGGAGCGCGAGGGCGAAGCACGCGCTGCGCTTATCCGCGGCTCTGCTCGCGCTGTCTGGTTGTGGAAACCAGCCTGGTGCGACCTCGGACGGCCCGCCTCCAAAGGGCATTGGGCTCGCGCACATCCAGCTCAACGTCGACCCCGACGCGCTCACGAGCGACGTCGAGTACGAGATCACGGGCAACGGCATCCTTCGCGTCAAAGGCGTGATGGAGGCCATCGCCGGCACCTCGGCCATCGGCGTCGTCGTCAACTTGCCCACGGGTGTGGGCTACTTGATCCGGATCCAGACCAGCGTCGCAAACGATGGGCGGCCAGAAGAGGTGTGCAGAGCGTCGGCCATGTTCGACGTGTCCATCAGCAAGGCCACGGAGCTGCCGCTCACCCTGCAGTGTGATGCAGACGGCAGCCGCTCCGATGGTGGCACCTCCGATGGAGGCACCTCCGATGGAGGCACCTCCGATGGAGGCGTGGACGCAGGACGTACCGTGGTGATCGCGGTGCCCAGCGACAGCATCGATGCCGCGGTGGACGCGCAAGTCGTCGAGCAGCCACCGGTCAGGCCGGTCGGGACCCCCACGACCGACGCCGCGGCGGAGTCCTGCGAGGCGTGCTCCAAGCGGCTGTGTTTCGAGGTTCGCTCCATCCAGCGCGACCGCGACTGCTACATGACCAACGGTCAGATCCTCAACGGCCCGGCCCAGGGCGCGTACCGCGCGGACGTCTGTGCGTCGTTCTTGAAGTGCGCGCACCGCACCGGCTGTGGCACCGACAACCCCGAAGAGTGTTACTGCGGGCCCGGCATCTCCACGGAGAGCTGCATCAAGCACGGCCCGGTCGGCGTCTGTCGTGGTGAGTACGAGGCCGCTGGCGAGAGCTGGGAGCCGGCCGACCTTCTCGGTGACAAGCTCACCATGCGCTACACGGTGCTCAACGCGGCGCTGCCACTCTTGTCCTGCGAAGCGGCGCGCTGCGAAGCGTCTTGTTTCCCGGCCGCCAAGAACTAGCAGCGCCCTCAGTTCAGCCAGCCACCGCGGGGCGGGTCTTCGTCGCCGCGTACGACGCGCAGCTTGCCGCCCTTGCCCGGCTTCTTGGTGAAGGTGCGGCGACGCGGCGGCGGGCGCTGCATCCACCACTTCACGAACGCGATGCCCGCGCCGATGGCTCCCACCTCGGAGGCCAGCGCCGCGGCGTTGGGCGAGACCAAGAAGCTCAGCAGGCTGAAGCCGACGATGACCCAGAGCAGCTGACGCGCCTGCATGGGGATCACGCCAAAGAAGCTGATCTGAGCGTTGGGCGGCAGCAGCACTGCGTAGGCCGACATGGCGGCGAGCGTGATGGGACCCGGACCCGCGATGGGGCCGGAGAACCGCGGCAGCAGCAGCCCGACGAGCAGGCCGAACGCCGCGGCCGAGACACTCGCCAGCACGGTCAGCTGAAACACGCGCGAGGCGCCGTAGCGTTCTTCGAACGGCGGCAGGATGAGCCAGATGAAGAGCAGGCTGATCAGCAGCGGGAACACGTCGCGCGGCGGCATGACCAGCACGTGCGTAAACGGCTGCCAGAGCGTGGCGATGGACAGGCGCGTGGTGTCGAGCGCCAGCCAGGCAACCAGCGGGATGCCCACGAAGTTCTGCGCGATGGCCACGACCACGAAGATCGCGAACAACGTGATCAGCAGCTTCTTGACGAACGGAGTCAGCGGCGGGAGGCGGAACACGGGAGCTCTTTCATTTCGAGAGGAACACTTCGCGCGGCAACACGACGTCCTTGGGGCCGTCGACTGAGACTTGAATCGGCTCGCCGATGGCGACGCTGCTGCCGCCGCCGCTCACCGCCTCGTAGAAGAAGTTGTAGAAACCTCTCGCCAGCACCTTCGTGCCCGACGCGTACTTGCCATCGATGCACGGGGCCGAGGCGACCTCGAAGGCAGTGATCAGGTCTTCGTCGAGCGCCGAGTAGGCGACGATGCGTACCGTCTTGATGCCCTGTGCCTCGCAAGCTGCCGCGACGTCGGTACCGTTGCCCACGCGCCACTCTCCGGCGAGGCTGGCGGCGCTGCCCTTCGGGTAGAGGTAGTCGAAGTACGGCAGCTCGTAGATGTCGAACTCGTCGAAGCGCACCACGAAGTCCTTCTGGGCGGGCGGGGAGAGGGCCGTGCCCGACGCGTCGATCGGCGTCAGCGCGTAGAAGTAGTCGGTCTCCCAGTCGAAGGAGGCCGTGCTGAGGAAGCCGCCGTACCTGTTGCCGTCGGCGCGCAGGATGGTCGCGCCGCAGTCGGCCTCGACGGTCTTGAGCACGCGGCCACTGCCGGTGCGCACCTCGAAACGAAAGCGCGCGATGCGTTGCTCGGCGCAGAGGTCGGCGTTGGGGGTGGTGCCGTTGATGAGCCAGGTCACAGCGACCTGGTAGTCCCCGTTGGGACCCAGGGTACAGGCGCCCAGGAAGGCGCTCAGCAACGAGACAAGCACGAGTACGCGTGCGTAGGAGCTCATGACACCATCCTAGCAGCCGAAAAGGCGACGGGGGTTGACGCAAAAAACGCGATGCTTAGGTTCGACGTGAGCCGGACGAGACGCTTCAAATCAGCCTGATTGCTGATTAAAAGCCCTGGTCGCCGTGGCTCGCCGGCCGTCTGGCCGGGCCCGCCCGCCCGGCCCCTAGAGGTGTGCACGAGAGCTCTCGGTGCGCCCGCAGTTCCCCCGCACGGTCCCCGTGCGGCTTGGCCGCTCCGTACCCACCACCCAACCTGGAGGATCGATCATGTTGACCGTATGGGATTCCTTTGCCGACCTGAGCCGCTTTTCACGTCCGCTCGAGAGGGGCGTTTGGGCCGCTCGTAGCCGCCCAGCCAACCCCGCGACGCCGACTTTTGTTCCCGCCGTCGACGTGCACGAGGAGGCACAGGCCCTGGTCCTGCGGGCCGAGCTCCCGGGCGTGAAGCGCGAGGACCTGGAGATCGAGGTCGAAGGCAACCTGCTGACCCTGAAGGGTGAGCGCAAGCTCGAGACCCGCGAGGACGCGCACCGTTATCACCGCGTCGAGCGGGTCCACGGCACCTTCGTGCGCCAGTTCCAGCTGCCCAAGGACGTCGATGCCTCGTCGATCGACGCGCAGCTCGCCGACGGTGTGTTGACGGTGACCCTGCCCAAGCGCGAGCAGCAGGCGGCGCGCAAGATCGAGGTCAAGGGCAGCGACGGCAACTGACGGCGCCCGAGTCCGTGGCCTCGTCGCATCGGTGGCGAGCACGCCGACGACGGTAGAGCGCTCCACGCGCCTTGCCGTCGCTAGCGTGTGTGTCGACCGTCGCAGCTTCGGAACCTTACTTTCTCCGTGGCAACATGTCGGTGACGCCGGCCCAGCGTGAGCAGAAAACCTGCTATCTCGTTGGCTCCACGAAGCCGAGTGAGCGCGACATGTCCATTCTTCACTCGCGCGCCCCAAGGCGCGCTTCGACCGCCAAAGCGGCGGTTTACCTGAGTCTGTCCGGGCTGCTGGTCCTCGCGAGTGCCTGCGCCGGACCCCGAAAGCCGCGCCTCGACGGCTCTGTCGATCCGATCATGAGAGACGCCGCCGTGTCCGGCCCGTGCGAGTTTGGCAACTCGGACAGCGGCGCCTGCCGCGGTGCGACGGAGCTCGACGTGGACTTCTGTGATCGCGCTTGGATCGAGGCTACCCCCGCCTCGGGCCTCCTTGGTCAAGACGTCATGATCCGCGCCCGTGCCAAAGATCCCGAACGCAACGGGCTCAAGGCGATGTGGATGGCCGACCCCGACGGCACCTTTGCCGACGCGGGCGCGGTCACCACCACGTACCACTGCGACAGTCTGGGTCGAAAGATGTTGAGCATGACTGCGGTCGACGATCGGGGCTGCGACTCTGTGGGCGCGGTCGAGATCAACTGCATCACGGTGCCCGTTCCTACGACGACGCCCACCGCCCCAAAGGTTGACGCAGGCACGCCGTAGTCGTTTTCTGTTGTTGATTGCCGCGGCGCCGAGCACGCACGTGTGCGGGCGCGTAGCGCGCCGAGCGTCACGGGCTAGGGCGACGCGCGCAGGCGTTCGGTCAGCTGCAGCGACTGTGGCTCCAGTTGGCTACAGCGACTGCGCTGCACCGGCTGGCCTCAGTGCGCCCCCGCGGCGCCGCTCGCACCGGTCTTTTTTGCGGCTTCTGCGGTCGCTGTCGCATGACGCGTCAGCCCCCGTTGGTAGGCGGTCTCGAAGATCTCGAAGGCCTGCGCGCCAGCAACGAGCATCCCGTTCACCAAGAATGCCGGCGTGCCCACCTGCTCGCCAATCGACTCGGCCGCGGCGAGGTCCGCGTTGATCTCGGCGCGATGGTGGCCCTTGTCGAGAGCCTCACGGAACTTCGTCATGTTCAAGCCAAGCTTCTGCGCGTAGCGCTCGAGGTCGGCCCGCTCGAGTGCGGCCTGGTTGGCGAAAAGGAGCTCGTGGTAGGCCCAGAACTTGTCATTGCCGCCTTGCGCAAGCGCCTCCTGCGCAGCCTCCGCGGCGAGCAGCGCATGCGGATGCATGACGAGCGGCTGGTTGCGCCAAACCAAGCGGATGGTGTCTGGGTGCGCCGCCAGCAGTTTTTGCAACGGGGCCTCTGCCTTCTGACAGAAGGGACACTCGAAGTCTGCAAACTCCTGGATCACGACCTTTGCGTTGAGGTCGCCCTTGGACGCTGCCCCGGCGGGCACGGGCAGCTCGTGGATCTTGCGTGCGTCCGCCGACTCCGTGCCTGGCGCGATCTCGTAAGGTGCGACCTTCCCATCCTTGATCGCCGCCTCGTAGATGCGGTCGCGTGCGACACCCTGGGCCAGGCTCCCCTGGGCCTTGGCTAGTTCTTCGTCGATCAGGAGCTCATAGATCCTCGTGCTCTGTGCGCCTCGTACGTAGCGCCCGTTGACCGTGATCATCGGCGTGGTCGGCGTGAAGTCCACACGCCTCGATAGCTGCTTGTCTGCGTCGACCTTGACCTTGAAGCGCTCTTCAGCGAGGGCGGTCTTGAGCTCGGCGGCGTCTAGACCCATCTGCTGTCCGTAGTTGATGAGGTTTTGCTGATCCAGCGCCGTTCGGTTGGCGAACAGCAGCTCACCTGCCTGCCAGAACAGCTCGGAGCCGCCCTTCGCGAACGCCAACATGGCGACCGTGGCGGCGTCGCGCGCGTGCTCGTGCAGCTGCTGCATGGGTTGGTTCTTCCAGACCAAGCGCAGATCTTTGCCGTACTTCTTCTCCAGTGGTGCCAGAGCGGCGAGCGCTTTTTCGGTGTACTCGCATTCGAAGTCGCCAAACACGACCGCCGTGACGAGTGCATCGCCAGGTCCGCGCTGGGGGTCTTCGCTGCTCACGGGGACGTTGTAGACAGTGGGCTCGACCGGGCTGCGCCGAGGAGGCTTGGTCCCGAAGGTCGCACTCTCTTGTCCGTTCGCAGTGAGGGCGCTGTACAGGTCGGCGGGCGCGACACCCTTGGCGAGCTGTTCTTGCACGCGCTCGAGCTCATCGTCGAGCAGCGCCTTGAACATGGGGACGGCCGGCGCGCCCTGCAGAGGGCGGCCGTTGACGAAGAACACGGGCGTTCCGGTCACACCGAGGCGCCGCGCGAGCTGAACGTCGTCGTCGACAGCCTGCGCGTGCGTGTGTTGGTCGAGCGCGCCACGAAAACGCTTGAGGTCGAGGCCGAGCTCCTTGGCGTAGCGCTCGAGGTCCTTCTGCCCGAGCGCCTTTTGGTTGGCCATCAGCTTGTCGTGCATGGCCCAGAACTTCTCGTCCTTGCCCTGCGCGAAGGCCTCCATGGCTGCTTCGGCGGCAAGCTTGGCGTGACTGTGGAAGTCGAGCGGGAGGTTACGCCACACGATGCTTAGCCGCGGCCCGTAGCTCTGCTCGAGCTCGCGCAAGATGGGCTGTGCCCGCCCGCAGAACGGACACTCGAAGTCGCTGAACACGACCATCGTGAGCGGCGCGATGGCTGGCCCCTTGTGTGGCTCGGCCCCGGTGACCGGTACCTTGACGCGGACGGCGGCAGGCGGCGTCTTCTTGGCTGCGCTCGCGGTGAGCTCTTGCTTGGCCGGCGCGGACGCCTGCGCTTCGGTCTCGGGCCGGCCCTTGGGCCGCTTGGTGCAGCCGTGAGCTAGCATCGCAAATGCCAGGGCCGCGATCACGGCGATGGAGGTTTTTGCCTTACTCACTGGGAGCTCCTTCGCGCGCAAAGGCGCGCAGTGCCGCGCAGCACTCTCGACTGGTTCTGGAGAGCTGGGGCCACGGAGGCTAGTGGGGAGGAGGCAGAGACGCACGTTGCGAACACGCAACATCTGACGAGGCACGGCACGGGTAAGCGGCACAACGGCTCCACCAGGTTCATCGAAACGTCACGGCGCGGACGGCTCGATGTTTCCTGGTGCGCCTATCGCGCCTCGAAGGAGAACTTTCGGAATCATGCGCGTCGACTGTCTCCTCGCTCCGCGCACCGTGCTCTAAAAGCTCCGGCAGCCCCATCGCGGGTCGTCGGTGCAGGCTCAACACCGCCGACTGCTCCGCGCGAGTAACAAGGAAACGAACCATGAAGAACCAATCCCTGAGTGTTGCGCTGGTGGGCCTCACGGCCATTCTTGTTCCGAGCGGCTCAGTCCACGCCGAGGGGAGCAAGGCCCCAGCTGCGCGCGAGCCTGCCCAAGCTGCCCCTGCAAAACCGCCGCCGCTCGAGGAGTCGCTCTTCAAGCTCAATCCTGAAAACCCAGAAGCACACTTGCCGACTGCTGCAGAGGCCGCACGGGCGCCGCTCTGGTTTGCCAACATGCTCAATGACATGGGAGCGGAGATCGACGCCGCGCGAGCGCGCGGCGACTATGCGCAGTCCGTGAAGTACGAACGAGCTCTGGTCAAAGTAAGCCCGCATCGCGCGATCGGATACAGCGGGTTGTGCCGAGACTACGAAGCGCTCGGCCAGCGTGATGACGCCATCCAGGCCTGCGCCCTGGCCGTGCAGAAGGAGGGCGTGCTGGTCGACGACTTCGTGCGTTTCGTGCGGCTCGTCGCCAATCGTCCAGGCGGTGTCGACCCAACCGAACTCGCCGACGCTCACAACGCGATCGATCACCTCAAGAGCGACCCCGCGTCTCGCATCTTGGGCAATCAAGTGCAGTGCGAGCTCAGCCTGAAGCAGAACGACGAAGTGGCGCTCGAGCAGTGTTCCACAGCGCTGCTCGAGCTCGCGCCCGACGACCCCAAGTCCATCACGTATGCTTGGACGCGGGCGATCAAGAAGCGAGACTTCGCGCGCGCCCAAGAGCTCGTCAACCGCGCCAAGGCCAACCCTCAGATGGCGCAAGCGGTGCCCCAGATGGAGACGAGCACACGCGAGTTTCAGGAACAGAACGGCGAGGCGAGCAGCTCGCTCCGCTCAATGTTCTCGAACCCCATCCTGCGCTGGCTGCTCGGCGTCTTGGTGGTGCTTGCGCTCGGCTTCTTCTTCGCGCGCCGCTCGCCGCGCGCGGGCTCATCGGTCTGAGTCTGCGGCGCAGCGATCGCATCATCCCGACACACGGCGGCTATTTCGCATGGTCGTTACACCACGAGTCTGCCTGGACGTCGGTTTGCACAGGATGCTTCGAGAGCAAGGCCTCTAACGCGTGCTCGTGAGCATCGTAAGCACACGGCCTGGGAATGGTGATCCGCACGTCGAGAGAAGGCTCGCCCGCGCGGTACTAGCGACAAAAGAGCCGGCCCCAGGGCAGACCCTCGGGCGGCGCAAGCGGTGACGCAGGTGGAGGCGAGCGCATGCGAGTCGGGGACCAGAACGGCGGGGAGAGCTGCTCGGCGCTGGCGATTCTCGCAACACCTTGCGCTGACTACTCGGCGCCTTGGTAATGCTGGCAGTCGGGTCTTTCTCGCCGCACGCTGCGGGCAGGCTCCTCAGCCTGATCCCGCGACGCAGCGACTACATGCCATCGCCGGCTTCTACTGGTACATCCATCCCCGATAGTGAGGCGAAACAAGGTCCTGGCAGCTCTGCATCTGACACGTGCCCTGCTTCTTTTCGCTGGCCACGACCTTCGGTTCCTTTGGGTTAGACGGGTCCGGTGGGATTGCATTGCCATCGCCAGTGCACAGGGTTCCGTCCGCCTGACCCTTGCATGGAGCATAGCACTCGTCCGCGCACACCCTCAGCTCACAAACGGTGCGTTTGGTCGCGACCCCGATTGCAAAGCCCACGTCCTCTACGCGTCCGAAGAAGGTCATGACATCTTCCGTCTCTGCTGCGTCTAGCAGTTCGTTGCGACACGGCCCTTTGAAGTCCGAAACCTTCCTTATCGAGAAGGACTCGAAGTAGGGCAGATCACCACTTAGGCAAGCCGTCCAAGTTGGATTCGGAACGACGACGCCGCCATCAGCCGACTGCTGCACCTTCCCCGGCGCGGCGCAGCGCGTTTTTTGGAAACACTGGTGCACGTCCTCGCAGAGCTTGCTCTTCAGCGTGCCTGCTTTCAGGCCGTTCGTGGCTGTTTCCGTACCGAAGTCGCTACATTCCCTCAAGAGCAAGTCCTCTTCTGCCATAGGCCAACTTTCTTGCTTGCACAACTTGGCCCCGCACGCGAGGCAGGCAGGGCTGGCCGGATTGCCCGGGTCGGTAGCATTGCTTGGTACTCCCGAGTCGACCGGCGGCACTCCGGAATCGCGCACGGGCGGGTTCATGGCCACCGCCGAGTCGGGCGCCGTGGTGGGCGCGCCGCTGTCGCGTGCGCCCGAGTCCACGACCGCTGCATCGCGTACCGACGTGACTCCTGCATCGTTCGCCACGGAGCCCGCATCCGGACGAGCGGCATCGGCGGCGGGCACCACGCCACCGGCGTCGATGCCTCCTGCGCCGCCCGCGTCCACCACGGGCACAGTGACTTGCTTGTCACCCGAGGAAGAGTCGTCGCCACAGGCGTACAGCGAGGACCCGCTCAGCGCGATGACGATTCCGAGTCTGTGCATTTTCATGATTGACCTCTGCTCCAAAAACTTTCGCCAGCTATAGCCTGCGTAGACCGGCGACGGCCAGGGCGAGGGGCAAGCTTCTCACAGTCCTGACACACGTCTGTTGTCTTGGGTTTGTCGTCACAACATGAGTTTGCCCAGACATCACTTCGAACGAGTGCTACGGGAGCAAGCCGTCTTCGTGCTCGTGATCATACTCGCAACGCGCGTGAGCCATGGCGACCCGCACGTCGAGACAGGGCTCGCCGCGCGCTATGCGCAACCAGCACCCTCAACGAGCGTCGTCGCGTACTCGACCGGGCTGGACACCGTGTTGCACGCGACCCTCAATCATTGCCCCCATGTCACCGTCGAAGCCACGCCGGTGCTCGCCTACACGTTTCAGCAGGTGCGCGTTCACTCGATGAGCTTTGATCCCGAAGGAGACGCGCTGACGTATGAGTGGATCGCACGTCCAGACGGAACGTTCGCGAGCCCGCGTGCGATCCTCACCACCTACCAGTGCGGCAGCGAGGGCGTCAAAGAGCTCGCGGCGCGAGTCACCGACGCTCGCGGCTGCACCTCGATACGCAAGGTGCGGATCAGGTGCGTTCCGCCCGGTTTCCGATCAAGCGTTGGTCGACCTGCGCCATAGAGCCGGTCAGGCCAGCGGCGCGTGCGAAGCAGCGGTCAGGGATTGCCCGCCAGGTTCCGCTGCTCGCACTGGTCGTATGCCAGCTGCACGCCTACTTCCCCACGCGTGACTGCGTCGACGTAGGAGAAGACGGACAATCCAGCATTGATTGCGCCTTGAAGCGCCCAGGTCTGTTGTTCTTCCGCGGTTAGAAGAGTTTTTTCAGGCGTTCCCGGCTGTGGCACAAGCGAGCTACCTGGGCAGACCGGGCGCAGTCCAGGCGTGTTCGTGTTGCGGAGGGCTTGATAGGCGTCGTCAAAGAGACGTTGTGACTCTTCAGCAGTCTTTCCTCCGGTCAGTTTGGGATAGATGCACTCGGGTTCGATCACGTTCGCTCCGACTCCCGACTTCATCTGTCCGTCATAGAGGTCCCAGAACTGCGTGTTTGGAAGATAGGCCGGTGAGTCTCGACGATATACCAAGACGGCACTCTGAAACTTTGGTCGATCATTCGTCTTCGCGACGCTGATGATCTCACTGGGAAGCACCTCAATCTCACGGACCGGCGCCTGATTTCTGAACGCGCATACGCGCCGCCACAGATCATAGTCTCCGATCTCCATAGAGTACCTCGTTCTTGCGTAGGCCCGATCCTGGGCGTTCGGCAAGACCGCGCCACAAACTACCTTGGCGACTTCGAGCATGTTCGCGCTGGCGGCCGCGCCGCGGGAGATAACCGTTCCGAGCACCGGCGTGTCGCCGACCACCTGGAGAACTGGGGGTGGGATGGGCTTTTCCGTCCCCCCAAGCGCCATCCATGCCATGTATCGAGCCGCCCACTGGTCTGGCTTGTCCATTCCTGGCAACGAGAAAACCGATTGGCGCGCGCTCGCGGGCGAGCTGCGTGGTCCAAAGAGGCCGTCGC